>NZ_JBSGUP010000018.1:0-33615 GCF_053607985.1 Streptomyces sp. NPDC055078 | reverse complement strand
CCCCGGGCCTCAACTCCGGCCCCCCTGGCCTCAGTAGAGCCAGCGGAGGCGATGGGCCGCGACCCCCGCCTGAAACCGGCTCTCGGCACCCAGTGTCCGCATGATGTCGGCCACATGGCGGCGATAGGTGCGCAGCGAGATATTGAGGGTCCGCGCCCCGGCGCTGTCGGTGAGACCGCTGTTCATCAGGCGCAGAATCTCGCGGTCACGGACATTGAGCGCGGTGGTGGCCGTCGAGTCCAGCGGTACCGCGCTCAGCCACACCGTGGTGAAGACGGAGCGCAGACTGTTCACCACCACGGGATTACGGATCATGATCGAACCACTGCGCGGATTGCTCTGGTCGGCCGGAATCAGCGCGGTCTTCCGATCGAAGATCACCAGCCAGCCGGGCACATTCTCCGACACCCGCGCCTCGGCCCCGACCAGCCCACTGGTGTCGATGTCCCCGCCGCTGATAAGCTCCCGGTCCTGCTGGAGAATTCCCCAGTCGTACAACAACCGCGCCTGACGTCCGGGCGGCTCCAGCACAAGTTCCAGCGCGTTCTGTGTACTCATGTTTCTGATGTTCCTGGAGTGCTGAGGAATCATCATCAGTATTTCGTGGTCGACCATGTCGCTGTATTTGCGGACCAGGTCTCCGATGCTCTCGTCCAGGTGCGCGTTGTCGTTCACTCCGCAGAGGTCGCGATACCGGCCACCGGACATCGGTTGGGGCGGACGGCCGTGCGCGGGCCGGATTCCCCGGCCCTGAAGGGTGCGGACGAGGCTCTTGGGGGCGCCGCTCCGCGCGGAGGACTGCTCCAACAGGTCCGTCGAAGCGTCGTCCGGCCGGGCGGTCGGCAGCGGCTCGGCCGACGCCCGGTGCTGCGTGCTCACGCCCCGCGAGCGGAAATTGTAGGCGGCGAACATCGCCGGCAGGGCTATCACGGCCACGAGTTGGGTGAATAAGAACATGTCGAACGTTTCCCCCTGCAATGGTCTTGAACGTGGGCGGGCAAGGGCGGAGTCAATCGCCCGGCTCCCGCGTCGTCACCGTCGTACGGCCGATGGCCCATGCAGTCACGCGATCGTCTCGCACCGGCCTGCGACAGCCCTGCCGTGACCGGGCTCTCGGGTCGGCACAGGACGGAACGCGGGCCGCTCATCACGGCATGGTGCGGGCTCCGGCACGACGGCGGCACGTGCACCGGGACACGGCGGTGTCCCATCCGTTTGCTGTCAGGGGCAGTTCGCGAAATCTCCGCAAGCGGAGGGCGCTGCTCCCTGCTGGAGAACCGGCGACAGCCGAGGCATATGTCCCGCCCTGGGGGTCATCCGGTTCGGTTTGAGCGTCAGACCAGTGCATGGCGTGATGGCTCCTCCCCGTTTGCAGTAGATCGTTTCCGCGCCGTACGAAGCTGTCAAGCTCGACACGTCGCCTCCGCAAGACCTCCGCCTCCTCCCCCTGCTACCCCTCCTACCCCGCCTACCCCTGCGGGACCGGTCCCCGGGAGAGCAGGCCGACGGAACACCCGCTCCGGCACCGGAGGCCACAGAGTGGCCAACACCACGCCACCACCCAAAGATTCCGTGCCGCCGGCCCGGCCCGGGTCGGGGTACACGCTGGTGAGGTGGTCGCCGATCCGTCGGCGCGGGCCCGGGTGGATGTCGTACGCGCCGGGATCCGACCGCTGGGCGAAGATCCGCCGACTAGCCGACTAAAGGGAGCGGACACCGTACGGCGAGGATCGCTCCGCCAGGGCGCTGATCAACTCGTCGCGGCCGCCGCCGGATCGACGAGTGCGGGCAACTGGGCGGCGGGGAGGCTGTTGGCGTCGGGTCCGCCGGGCAGTACGAGCCGCAGGGCGGACCGTACGGTGGCCCGGTCGTCGGTGAACCGTACGGCGAGCCGGTCGTCGGCGATCAGCGCTCGTAAACGTTCGTCAGCGCTCGTCAGCGCTCGGGCTGTCGCGGGCGGGGCGCTCTTCGACTCCCCGGTGCATCCTCAACGGTGATGCCGATCCTGTGGTGGCCTGATGGATCCGCGGCCGGGAGGATCTGACGCGGTCTGTGGGCGGTGCGGTGGCGGTTGCCCGGTGCTGGCCGGGCGGGTGGTGACCTCGCCGGTCGCCGGTCTCACTCGCGGTGGCCGTCGTGCCCCGCGGCGGGATCCGGAGAGGCGGACGGGGTCCGGTCCGGCCGCCCCTTCCCGGCCGGGGCCGGGTCCGGCCCGGTGACCACGAACTGGCCCATCATTCCCTGATCCTCGTGGTAGAGGATGTGGCAGTGGAACATGTACGGGGTCCTCGGGTCGGCGTAGTCGCCGAAGCGCACGGCCACCCGTACCGGCTCACCCGCCCGCAGGAAGATCGTGTCCTTCCAGCCGCTCAGCTCCGGCGGCGGCGCTTCACCGCCCACGGACAGGACCTGGAACTGGGTGTCGTGGACATGGAAGTTGTGCGGACTGTCGCCGAGGTTGGACAGCTCCCAGATCTCGGTGGTGTCCCTGGCGACCTCGAAGTCGATCCGGCTCATGTCCATCGCCTTGCCGTTGATCTGGGTGTCGCCCAGTTCGAAGCGTCGATCGACATGGGTACCCGCACCGCCCGGCAAGCCGAGTCGGGGGCGCTCGGCAAGAGTGCCGGGCGGTGCGGGAGAGGGGGTGAGCCGGTCGGCCGCACGGAATTCGAGCACATCGAACGTGTCGTCGCCGCCGACGAAGCGGGTGATGCCGACCTCCCCGAGATCGGGGGGATCGCTGCGGAGCACCACCCGCTCGCCCGGCTGGAACGTCACCACGATCTCGGCGCGCTCGCCGGGTGAGAGTTCGATGTGCTCGGTGGTGTACGGGGCGGGCAGCAGCCCGCCGTCGGTGCCGACGAGCGCGAACGGCCGTCTGTCCGACAGTACGAAGCGGTAGGTCCGCGCGTTGGAGGCGTTGAGCAACCGGAGCCGTACGCGCTGGGTGGTCACATCGAGGTAGGGCCCGAACGTGCCGTTGACCAGGATCGTGTCGCCCATGATCCCCATGCCGCCGAACATCGCTTGGCCTTCGTCGAACCGGTTGCCGTCGCCGAAGTTCTTGTCCTGCACGATCACCGGGATGTCGTCCACCCCGTACCGGCTCGGCAGTCCGGGCTCTCCCGCCCCCGGGTCGTCCAGGATGAAGAGCCCGGCCAGCCCGCGGTAGACGTGCTTGGCGGTCGCCCCATGGGGGTGCGGGTGGTACCACAGGGTGCTCGCCGGCTGGTCGACCTTCCAGGTCGGCGACCAGGTCGAGCCCGACCGGATCGGCTGGTGCGGCCCGCCGTCCATCACGGCGGGCAGATGCATGCCGTGCCAGTGGAGCGAGGTCGTCTCCGGCAGGTCGTTGCGCACATTGACCACGACCGTCTCACCGCGGGTGGCCCGGAGCGTGGGGCCGAGGTACCCGTTGTCGAAGCCCCAGGTGGGGGTCGCCGACCCGGAACGGATGCGTCGGGTGCCCGTCGTGGCGCGCAGTCCGAAGACCCGGCGCCCCGATCCGTCCCGGCGGCTCGCCGCCAGCGGCGGTATCGCCAGCCGGTTGGCGAACCTGACCTGCCCCACGGTGTTCACGTCGGCGGTCAGCCACATCCAGCCGTATCCTCCCCCGGCCAGCGCCGCCACACTCGGCACCCCGATCAGCGCGGCCTTCAGCAGCCCCCGCCGGGTGACCCGCCGACGCCGGGGCCGGGGTTCGCCGGACGGTACGCCGAGCGGCTCGGCATTCGGCGCCTGCGGGTGGGCCTGGGGCGTGGTCAACGTTCCGGATCCTTGTCTTTACCTTCGATCGAGGTCCTCAGGATCTCCGCGTCCTCACGGTCGATACAGAGGTGGCGGGGCAGACCGAGGGGCGTTGCGGGCAGACCGCAGGGGCACCGACCGGGGGCACCGACCACAGGGGCGCTGACCTCAGGGGCATGTGGGGCCCGCTGCCCGCGCCATTCGGCTCAGCGGGAGAGAGCGGCGCCCAGCACACGGCGGAGTCCGGCGGCGGGCGTGGCCGCCGGGCCCGGCGGGACCCGTGGTGCGGCGGGACCCGTGTTGCGCAGGCGTGCGGGAGCGGCTGAAGGCCGGTCAGCCCCTCAACGCCCGGACCATGGTCGGGGACTGGCTCGACGAGTGGCTCGGCGGGAAGAAGAGCCTGCGTGTCGGCGGAGACCGGCCGCTACAAGCGGTACGAGGTCGATGTCCGTGTCCAAGTCGATGTCCGTGTCCAAGACGACTGCCGGCCCGGGTTTCCCGGGGGCCGGGTTTCCCGGGCCGGGCAGTCGTCTGCTCGGCCTCAGACGACCTGCCGCGCCTCGTACTCGCCTGCCTGGCGCACCGCGGCCACCAGCGCGCTCGTGTCCACGGCCGCGCCCTCCTCGAACCGGACCGTGCTGCGCCCGCTGCGCAGGTCAGTTCGTGCCGAGCGCACGCCGGGGATCGCTTCCAGCTCGTGGTCGATGAGCAGGCCGCAGCTCGTGCAGTGCATCCCCTCGACTTCGAGGACCACCTCGGGCCCCCCGGACTCCTGCCTCTTCCTGCCGCCGAACAGTCGCATGATCACACCTTCCCGAAATCGATGGCACCGCTCTGCATGCCCATGGCGCAGGAGAACCGGAGTTCCCCGGCGTCACGCGTTCCGAGGTCGATCTCGGTGTCGCCGTTCTGCTTGACGATCTCCTGGACGCCGAGTTCGGGGATGGTGAACGCCCGCGCGCAGCCGCCCGAGTCCTTGCCGCGCAGGACGAGCGTGGTGGGCAGTCCTGCCTTCGCTGTGAACCGGGTGGGGAGGTAGAAGTCCGTCACCGTCAGGGTGATCACCTGCCGGCCGGAGGTGTCGACCAGGACGGGCGGATCGTTGGGGACTGACTGCTGTGCGCCGTCCGCGCCCGCCTGTCTGTCCGGGGAACCGGGCTCGATGGAGAAGACGGGAGCAGCCGCCGACGCGCTCGCACCGCCCTGGTACAGGCTGACCCAGCCGCCCGCCTGGAGCCCGGACGCGACCGTCCAGACGGCGATCATGAGGACGACGATGCCGGTGAGCGAGGCCAGTTGGCCCGAGAGCGCCGAGCTGGTGCGGCGGAACAGGTAGCCGAGGACGGCGAACAGCGGAGCCGTACCGAGGACGAACCCCGCCATCACGGCGGCGCCGGCCATCCAGGACCCTGACGTCACGGCGATCAGCTGCACCGACAGCGTGACCCCGCACGGGATGAGGACGGTCGCCAGACCGATCAGGCCCGGCGTGGCCAGGGACTCGGTCCTGGCACTGCGCCGGAACAGCCGGCCGAAGGAGGCCGGCGCCCGGGGCACGAAACGGCCCGCCGCCTTGACCCCGAACAGATCGAGCGCGAACAGCACCATCAGCACGCCGGACGCGATGAGCATCACGGCCCGGGCGCGGGGGGTGGGCTGAAGGGCGTCACCGAAGACGCCGAGCAGTGCGCCGATGACGGTGTGGGAGACGAGCTTGCCTGCGAGGAAGGCGCCGACGGGCGCGAGCGTCTTGGGCTTGGTCGGGGGAGAGACCGGTGCGGGCTTCCCGGCGGGGCGGCGTGCCGCTGCTGTGGCGGGAACGTCGGTGTGGCCTGGGGCAGCGGAGGCGCGGCGGGTCACCGCACCCGCGAGCAGACCCCCCTGGGCGGCGGCGCATGAGGCACCACCGGCGACCAGGCCGGTCGTGAGACCGGTCACGAACAGGGCGGTGGACAAAGGCATGCGTCGGGAACTCCTGAGCAGAGAAGGCGGCACTGGCTCTCGTGCCGAATGGACGTGAGGGCGGTATGTCCGAGGAAGGGGTTCCACGGACGGGGCGCCGTCACGTCCGGCTGACGCACAGACGGGTCAGTTCAGGAGTGGAGGGCTGGGCGAGCGGGGGTGGCACACCGGGACGCGGTGGCCCCGGCTGCATGAACGCGGGCTCCGGCCCGTCGAAGCCGTGGGCGTACCCGGTCTGCTCGCCACCGACCGGCAAGACGGAGGGTTGCGCGCAGTCGCTTGCGCACGGCATCGGGCACGATTGCTCAAGGCCGTGGACATCGGACACGGACGGAGCCGCGCTCTTCCCGGCCTGGTGCGACCCGGTCGGCATGGGCTCCATGCCCATGGACTGCGTCGAACCGGGCACGCCCGACATGGTCGTGCTGGGCATGGCCACGGCCGGTCGGGCCAGCTCGGTCAGGCACAGTGTGACGACACATGCCACCAGCAGCACAGGCAGCAGCCTGAGGCGGGCGAAGGCGGTGGTCGTCACGAGCGGAATCGTAGCGGCAGCGGGTGTCGGCCGGACGTGAGCGCGTGGCTACGGCACGACTACGAGGTGACGCCGCCGCTGCGAGTAGCGCCTGGCTCCCGGGTGCCGACCTCCGGGACGACCTTCGGCCGGACTGAACGCGGCATTGCGGCCGGACCCCCGGTTTCTGGGGCCCAAGGATCCGGGCATCGAGCAGGCACTGGTGACTGATGGATGAAACGTGACGCCCAGACCGCGCACCGCCCGGATCGCCGGGCGTCATGAGGGTACGGGGCAATTCTCGGCGGTACGGAGTCGGCGGATCAGCGCGTACGCGAGCAGGCCCACCGAGGCGAGCGCCAGAACGGGCTGCAGCGGGGCCCAGATGGACAGGGCGCCGCTCATGCCGAGCGCGAGCACCACCAGCTTGTTGCAGGTGGGACAGCCGACGGCGAAGGCGGAGAGCAGACCGGCCCCCAAGGCGCGGGCGGTCTGGGGGCGAGCCTGCGCGTGTTCCTCGACGGCCGGGCGGGGACCCACGCGGACATACGACGCGACGAGCAGCCCCTCAAGGAGGGAACTCACGATCCACACCGGGTAGTTCCACCACAGGACGGGCGTCATGCGGGTGTAGAAGGGCGACGGGACGACGCCCGTGGGCACACCGATCACGACTGCGGTGAGCAGGGCCACCGCCGCAGCGACGGCCCACCTCCGGAGGGGCCAGCTGCGCATGAACGTACTCCTGGGGAGAGGGGTGCCGTCGGCCGATTGGCAGGCCATGACGGGGGAGCCCGCTCGGATCGACCGGCCGACGGCGAGACCGATCATAGACTACTATTTTACTTAGAAGCTAAGTTGAGATTCTTGCTTCGCATTCCGCCGTGGGGCGCGGGCGGCCACGCCCGGACCGGGAGGTCAGGAGAAACCGTGCTGGGGCTGGTGGGTCTGCGGTCAGACGCCGGGCGGGCAGGCGACCAGCAGCGGCAGCAGCGGGACGGTCAGGGCGACCGAGGCCAACGAGCCCCAGAGTGCCGGGTGAGGGGCCCGGCGCGGGCCGAGGATGCGCTTCATACGGAGGAGGGCCGTCGAGCCGCCCGCGCCGAACGCACCCTTCGGGGCCCGGCCCGCAGCCATCTCGTACATCGCGGTCGCGAGGACCTCGTGCGAGTGGCTCCGCAGCGCGCGGTCGTCCGCGGCCATCTCCAGCAGCACGGCCAGCTCCTCCCGTGCCCGGCGCGCGAGTGGCACCCAGGGGAAGACCGTGGCGAATGCCTGCGCAGCCGCGATCAGCAGATGATGACGGCCGGCGATGTGTGCCCGTTCATGTTCCAGGACGGCGTCGAGTTGCTCTTCCGTGAGAAGTCGCACGGCAGCCTCGCTCACGACGATGCGGGAGCGGAAGCCCGGTAGGCAGTACGCGGCGGGGGTGCCGTGCGGCAGGACGGTCGCCCGCAGGCGGTCACAGCGCACCCCCACCTTGTCGAGCCGGTCGCGGTGCCGGGCACGTATGAGTCCCGCCCGCGTGAGGTGGCAGAGAAAAGCGCCGGCGAAGGCGGCGACCACGGCGAGGGGCATCGCCAGAGCCAGCCGGTCGGCAGTGGTCGGGTCGGGTGCCGCGGATCCGATGTCCAGGCCGCAGGCGTGCAGCAGCCCGATGAGTCCGGCGTGCAAGTGCTCGGTGGGGGTGGCCAGCTGGGAAGCGGCGAGCGCGGTGGCGAGCGTGAAGGAGAGCACGAGGGCGAGCCAGACCGCTGCCGCAAGGGCTGGTGCCCGGTGCGGCCATGCGCCGCGCACCATGAGGCGTGGGGCAGCGACGCCCACCACGGCCGCGTACCCCAGGAGGGCCGGGGCCGCGTTCACTGTTTCGCCCGTCGCTCGCGGTTCCGCAATGCCCTCCGCAGGGCCGCGATCTCGTCGTCGGCGAGGTTGTCGACGAATTGGACCAGGGCCGCCGGCCGGTCCTCGCTGACTTCCAGGCCGTCTTCCATGAGTGCGGCCGAGTACGCCTCGCGGGTCCGAGTGGCCTTGTACAGCCAGACCCGGCCGTCCCTGGCCCGCGTGAGGTGGCCCTTGTGGAAGAGGATCGTCGTGACCGTGGTCACGGTCGTGTAGGCGACCTCCCGGTGCCGATTGATGTCGTCGACGACCTCACGCACGGTCGCGGGGCGGTCCCATCTCCAGAGGCGGTCCATGATCTCCGCTTCAAGCTCCCCCAGCCGGCGCATGGCCCGTTCCTCTCCGCTGATCCGCTCTCGATGCATAGTAGACGGGCGTTCACGTCGAGTTTCCGCGCTCAGCCCCCTCGCCGTGCCTCGGCTGGGACCGTGACCGCGTAGCCGCGGCTTCCGCTGTCGCCGTCGCGTCGGCGACCGTCCGGACCGATTCCGAGGACCACTGTGCTTCGTTCCTCACACCCGGGTGCCCTCCGCGCCCCGCTCGGCGAAGTGGGCGGCGAGGGCGGCCCTGGCACGTCTGAGCCGCGTCTTGACCGCCCCCGGGGTCGCGCCGGTCTCCTCGGCCACGACGGCGACCGGCAGATCGAGCAGATAGTGCAGAACGACGGCCCGGCGCTGGTCCGAGCCGAGCGTCCGCAACGCCTCGACCAGGGCGACGTGGTCGGGTCCCAGAGCCGGCAGATCGGGGGGCGGTCCGTGCCGGACGTGGGCACGCCCACGGTTCCGGGATTTGCGCCAGGAGCTGACGGCGCACCGCATCGCGACGGTGCGGACCCATGGTGTCGGATCGTCGCCACCGGCGGTCAGCCTTTCCCAGTGCGGCCACGCCCGCGCGAAGGCTTCCTGCACGGCGTCCTCGGCCTCGGTCATGTCCCGGGTCACCCGGTACACCCCGGCGATCAGTGTTCTCGCCCGGGAGGCGTAGTAGGCGTCGAAGTGTTCGCGCACGGTGGTCGGGGCACCAGAGGCGGCAGCCGGTGCGGGTCCCGCCACAGTTGTCCACCGGCTCACCCGGATCACCGGTCCGACGTCTGCCGGTGCCGCCCGGGTCCGCCGGACCTGCGCGACAGTCGACCGACGAGGTCTGTGACCTCGGTGATGCCCAGTGGCCCGGACAACGCCAGCGCCGATACCACCACCGCGGCGGCTCCCAGGACCAGACCGACCGCGTCGCCCTGCGGGCCGGATCCGAAGGTACGGGTGGCCCAGATGCCCGCCCCGTACGCCACCAGTGCCCCCGGCACGGATGCCACGAGGAGCGCGAGATGTGTGCTCATGACCCGCCGCCCCCGCAGGCCGCGCCCCCGCCGGTCCGCGGCCCGCAGCCGCCGGTGCAGCACCCACGCGGTGCACAGCACACCCGCGAGACACGCGACGGCGTAGGCGGCGGCCATCCCCGCCACCGCATGACGCGCGGGCAGGTACCGGTACGCCGCCGTCGTGCCGAGTGCGTTGAGCGTGGCGATCACCAGCGTCAGGAAGAACGGGGTGCGGGTGTCGGAGAGTGCGTAGAAGCCTCTGGCCAGTGCGTACTGCGCGGCGAACGCCGGGAGGCCGGGGGCGAACGCGGCCAGCACGAGCGCGATCGCCCGTGCGTCGGCCTCGTCGACCCGGGCGTACTGATAGGCGACGCCCACGATCTGGGGCGCGAGCACCAGCAGGATCACAGCAGCCGGGACGATCGCGATCGCCGAGGTGCGCAGTCCACGGCTGAGGCCCGTGGCAAGGCTCCCGGTGTCCCCGGCGGCGGCGGCCCGGCTCATGGCCGGAAGAAGCGCGGTGACCAGCGAGACGGTGATCACCCCTTGGGGCACCACCCAGAGCTGATAGGCGTTGGTGTACGCGGTGAAGCCGACGCCCGCCGTGACCCCATCGGCCGCCGCCTGGACACCCGCCGAGGTGGAGAGTCTGGTCACGACCCAGTAGGCGGCCTGGTTGACGAGGACGAGCGCGAGGGTCCACCCTGCCGCGCGCATCGGGCGGGTGAGCCCGGATCCCTTCCAGTCGAAGCGGGGCCGCCATCGGAACCCGGACGCACGCAGTGACGGAATGAGCGCCAGCGCCTGGACGGCGATCCCGGCGCTGCTGCCGAGACCGAGCAGCAGGATGTGCCCGTCGCTCATCCCGGACGCGTCGGAGACGTCCGCCGCGACTGCGAGATACAGCCCGAAGACGGCGATCACAACGAGGTTGTTGAGGACCGGGGTCCACATCATCGCGCCGAAGCGGTCGCGGGCGTTGAGGACCTGGCCGAGCAGGGTGAACACTCCGTAGAAGAGGATCTGCGGCAGACAGAACCGGGCAAGGGACAGGGCGAGTTCACTCTGGGCGCCCGTGTAGTCGGTGTACGCGCCGACGATCCACGGTGCGGCCAGGACGGCGGCGGCGGTGATCGCGAGCAGGGCGGTGGCGCACGCGGTGAGCAGGCGGTCGGTGTACGCGGCTCCGCCGTCGGCGTGCTCACTGGCCGCCTTGACCAGCTCCGGAACGAACACCGAGTTGAGCGCACCGCCGATCAGCAGGATGTAGAGGATGTTGGGGACGGTGTTGGCGACGGTGAAGGCGTCGCCGACCAGTCCCGTACCGAGCGCCGCGACGACGACCGCGCCCCGGAGGAAGCCGGTGAGGCGCGAGACGAGCGAGCCGAGCACCATCGCCGCACCGCCCGCCCGCTCCGCGGCAGGCTCCCGGTGTCCCGCGGCGGGCCCCACCGGCTCCGGGCCCGCCCGCCCCCGGGTGAGGTCCCCTGTCACCGGCCCGGCCTCCGGGACGTGTCACCAGTAAGCGGGGAGCACTCGCCCCCTCCAGCCGGAGGGAAGTACTTCGTCCTCAGGGGGTCGTACGCGTGACCATGACGACACATGCCCGGAATCCGCAGCGGACCATGCGGGTGGTGCCGACATCGGCCGAGCACCACAGCGGCTTTCTCCGAACCCGGCATCGATCGGGAGAACCCGGCAGGGTGAGCTTCCTTCAGCACGGCTCGTGGGCCGGGGTGAAAGCGGACTGGGACTCGCAGCGCCTCGGCTGGTTCGACTCCGCCGGCCGGCAGTCCGGCGCGGCGCTGGTGCTGTACCGGCGGGTTCCGGGGTCGCCGCGCTCCTTCGCGTACATCCCCGAGGGCCCGGTGATCGACTGGGCGTCGCCCGACCTCGACGGCTGGCTGGAGCCCCTGCTCGCCCATCTGCTGGACGCGGGGGCGTTCGCGGTGCGGATGGGTCCGCCGCTGTCTGTCCGCCGCTGGAGCGCTTCGTGCCTCAAATCGGTGGCGGGGCCCGGCCGCAGGATCGGTGACGCACTGCCCGACCGGGTGGATCCGCTGGGCGCGTCGGTAGCCGAGCGGCTGCGGGAGTCCGGCTGGCGGCGCTGCGCCGCCGATGCCCAGCCCCGTCACACTTTCGAGGTGCCGTTGCGCGGCAGGACGCTGGACTATGTGTGGTCCGGTTTCAACCAGGAGTGGCGGCGCAACATCAGGAAGTCCGCCCGGGCGGGGGTGTCGGTGGAGATCGCGGACGCCGGCCGGCTCCCGGACTTCCACCGGCTTCTGAAGATCACCGAGCAGCGCGACGGCTTCTCGCTCGGCCGCTCGCTGGAGTACTTCCAGCGCCAGTACCAGGTGCTCAACGAGGAGGAGCCGGGCCGTATGCGGCTCTATCTGGCCCGGTACGGGGATGAGACACTCGCCGCCCACACGATGATCACCGCGGGGCACCGGGTCTGGTACCAGACAGGTGCCTCGGCGAGCCACCGCCGCGAGGTACGGCCCAGCCACGCCCTCCAGTGGCGCATGATGCGGGACGCCGTGGCCCAGGGCGCCGAGGTGTACGACATGAGGGGCGTGCCGAACACACTGGATCCGTCCGACCGGTCCTTCGGGCTGATGCGCTGGAAACTGGGCACGGGCGGCGAGGTGGCCGAGACCCTCGGTGAGTGGGACCTCCCGCTGCCCGGGGCCCTGAACCGCGCGCTGCATCGCGCCCTTGGCGCGTATCTCTCCCGGCGCTGACGCCGGAACCGGCCAGGCAGACGGCCCGGCCTCGTACATGACCCTCATCTGACGGCGGACTCCCCTGCTCTACTTCTGCTAAGTCTCTTAGCAGTTTAGCGCTAGGGCGGCACAGGGCACCGCGCCGACCGAGGGCCCTCCTGGGGCGAGTCCCGCTTCGTCGGGAGCCCACCCGTCAACTGGCGGGCCCCGCGCATCACGGACCTGTCGGCCCCCGGTGAGGGCACTCGTCCCGCCCCTGGGCTCCGGTGCGGGGGACCGGGTAGAAGTTGGGGCGGAGGTCGGCGTCGTCGTAGTAGCGGTGGAACACGGGCGTGATGCCGCCGGACAGTGGCGGGACGATCCAGGTCCAGTCGGCCGGCACCATGCGTCCCTGGCGCTCCTCCCTGGCCAGATGGGTGAGGAAGTGCCGGGACTCGGTGTGATGGTCGCTGATCCGCACGCCGGCCGCGCGGAACGAGTGCAGGACGGCGACATTGAGTTCCACGAGGGCCCGGTCGCGCCACAGGGTGGTCTCGCTGCCGGTGTCCAGGCCGAGGTGTCGGGCGATGACGGGCAGCAGGTTGTAGCGGTCCTCGTCGACGAGGTTGCGGGCGCCGATCTCGGTTCCCATGTACCAGCCGTTGAACGGGGCGAGGGGGTAGTCGAGTCCGCCGACGCGCAGTCGCATGTTCGAGATCGCCGGTACGGCGTGCCAGCGCAGGCCGAGGTCGGTGAGGCGTGGGTGGTCCGGGTGGGTGATGTCCACTTCGAGGACCAGGGCGCGGGGTACGTCGAAGAGCTGGGGCTTGTGGCCGGCGGTTTCGATGATCAGCGGAAGTACCTCGAAGGGGCCTCCCCGAGCCTGCCAGCCGAGTCGTACGGCGGTGTCGGTGAGGGAGGCATGGGCTGGGTCGCCCACGACGGTGCCGTCGTCCTGCCGGTGGCCCGCGTAGCGGATGAGCTGGTCGTTCCACACCCTGGGCCCGGGCCGGCCGGGTGCGTCAGGGGCGAAGACGGAGATGACGGGCCGGATGCGTCCGCCGTTGGTGGCCTGGCGCAGGTGCTCGCACAGGTGCTGGTGGATCTGCTCGGAGGTGACCGCGTCACGGCGGTCGAGGACGCGCAGGCTCTGCCAGTACAGCCGGCCGATGCACCGGCTGGCGTTGCGCCAGGCGACCCGGGCGCCGAAGGTGAGTTCGCCGGCGGTGTGATCGTAGGTGCCCGTCGTCTCGACGGCGTCGCGGATCTGGCCGAGTCGCTCGGCGAGCGGCACCGGCTGCTCGTCGGCGTGCTCGGAGTGGTACTGGCGTATGAACTCTTCCGCCTCGTCCCCGTCCACGACCGCGGCAGCAGGGGCTGAGTAGGGGGCGGGTGTGCGCGCCAGGAGGGTTTCGGAGTTCATGGCATTCCTCGCGGGGTGGCGTGGCGGGTGGTTCGGGTGCACTCCGGCAGGGGCGGGTGGTTCGGGTGCGCTCCGGCAGGGGATGTGGACGCCCACGCGCGGGGGCTGCGAACGGCCGTCGGGTCGAGGCCGGTCATCGCGTGGGCGCCCACGGTCGAGGGGCGTCAGGTGGCGCGGTTCCGGGGTGCCCTGGCCAGGGAGGTACCGAACACCTCGTCCCAGTACGGAGCCGAGATGCCGAAGCCGCGGGTGTCGTCCCGGAAGTGGTGGCGCATATGGAGACGGCGGAGCTGCCGCAGGAGCCTGTTCCTCGGCTTCGCCTGGTGCAGATAGAGGTGGAGCAGGTCGTAGGTGAGATAGCCGAGGGTGTAGCCCGCGCCGAAGGTCAGCGGCAGTGAGCCGAGGCCCGAGGCGAGGTAGATGGTGCCGCCGACCATGGGAACGGACAGCAGGGGGCTGAGGATCGAGCGGCGGACGTCCTGCGGGTACTCGTGGTGGACACCGTGCAGCAGCCAGTGCAGTCGGGCCCCGAAGCCGCGCTCCGGTTCGTAGTGCAGCACCGTGCGGTGGCCCCAGTACTCCGACATCGTCCAGGCCAGATATCCGGCGGCCGCCCAGCCCCAGAGGTGCCAGCCGTCGGCCCGGCTCACCGCGAGATGGACGCAGACGGCGACGACCGGGGTGAAGATGACCGCCGAGGTGACGGGGTGGACATGGACGAGGTGGTCGAGAACCGGGTTGGAGAACTCGGCGGGGGCGTTGCCCCGCTGGATGGCGCCCTTGGTTCCGCCGGCCGGTGCCGGGGCCTTCACGCGTCCGCTCCGTTCCCCGTGGGCGTCAGGATCCGCTTCTCGTAGTCGCGGCGGGCGGTCGCGTCGGTGGTATGCAGCAGTTGGTCGGCCTTGAGGAAACGCCCCATCGCGTCCCGCCAGCTCTGCGGGAGCAGGAAGAGAGACCGGGTGACGGGGTTGGTCCAGCCGGGCACGTACACGTTGTAGCGGCGGGGGTGCCGGGCGGTGGAGACGACCTTGCGCGCGATGTCGGCGGGGGTGAGCAGCGGGACGAAGCGGCCCTTGCCGACGCCGGAGGTCAGCTCCGTGCCGGCGGGGATGGGCAGGACGATGGACAGGGCCACTCCGGAACCGCGCAGTTCGGCGCGTACGCCTTCGGAGAGTCCGACCACTCCGTGTTTGGCGGCGGAGTACGTGGCACAGCCGGGCAGGCCGATCATGCCGACGGCGGAGACCATGTTGATGACATGACCGTGGCCGCGACGGCGCATCGCGGGCAGGGCGGTCTTCATGCCGTTGAGGGTGCCGAGCAGGTTGACCCCGATCTGATGGAGGGTGGCGTCGTCCGTCTCGTGCTCGAAGCGGCCCACGAGCATTTCCCCCGCGTTGTTGACGAAGATGTCGATGTCGCCGTGCTCGGCTTCGACCGCCTTGAAGAACGCCTGGACGCCGGCCGGTACGGTGACATCGAGTTCATGCGCGGTGGCGCCGATCCGGGTGGCGGCGGTGCGGGCGTGGCCGAGATCGCGGGCGCCGATGGCGACCTTGGCTCCGGCTGCGAGGAACGCCTCGGCGGTGGCGAGGCCGATGCCGCGGCTGCCGCCGGTGATGGCGACGACCTTGCCTGTGAGGTCTTTGGGCATGAGTGCTCCATGAGTTGTCGGGTGGGGTGATGCGCGGGGGCAGAGGTCAGACGGGCGTGGTGAAGCGTCTGTTGTGCCAGATCAGTGGGGTGCCGTCGCTGTGCCCCGTGGCGCGCACCAGACCGGTGAGGATCGTGTGGTCTCCCCCGGGGTGCGTGTCCTGGACCTCGCAGGCCAGCCAGGCGAGTGCCCGGCGCAGTACGGGCACCGAGGCGATCCGGTCGTGGGCGAGGCCCGCGAACCGGTCGACCGGGCCCTGGTCCGGCCGGGCGAACCGTTCGGCGAGCGGAGCCTGATGGGCGTGGAGCACATTGACGCCGAACGACCCGTGGGCGCGGACGCGGGCCAGGGTGCGGCTCTCGTTGGCGATCGCGACGAGCGTCAGCGGTGGCTCCAGTGACAGCGAGCAGAGCGCGGCGGCGGTCATCCCGTACGGGCCCTCGGGTCCGTAGGTCGTCACGATGCTCACGCCTGTCGGCAGCCGCGCGAATGCGTCGCGGAACTGTCCGGGTGATACCTGTCCGTTGGCCAGTACGGCCGGGGCGACGCCCGGATGGGTCATGACCGGCTGCCCTGGAGCGCGGTGGCCGGTGCCGTGGGACGGACACCGATGTGCTCGCCGAACAGGCCCCGCAGGATGCGCTCGATGCTCTCCGCGAGCGCGTCGCGGGCGATCGGGTCGATGATCGCGGCCAGGCTCGGCATCCCCAGGTCGAAGACAGCGGCGAAACGCACGCGCGTACGGCCGTCGTCCTCGGCGAAGACCTGCCAGGAACCGTCGAAGCGGTCGAAGTCACCCTCGGTCTGGGTGAAGTCGATCGTGCGGGCGGCAGGGTCGATCCGGTCCTGCTCGGTCCAGCACAGCACACCGTTGCGGAAGTTCACCGACCAGTGGGAGGTGACGACACCGTCGTCCGCGTCGGTGATGGTGACCTCTCGTACGGCGTCGGTGTATCGGGGGTAGCCGGAGAAGTCGGCGAGCCGAACGAAGATCGCGTCCGCCGTGGTGCCGGGGATCATCGCGTCCAGGGTGACACTGGGCATAGCGG
Organism: Streptomyces sp. NPDC055078; assembly: GCF_053607985.1. Taxonomy (NCBI): domain Bacteria; kingdom Bacillati; phylum Actinomycetota; class Actinomycetes; order Kitasatosporales; family Streptomycetaceae; genus Streptomyces; species Streptomyces sp. NPDC055078. The sequence goes on along the minus strand of NZ_JBSGUP010000018.1, from coordinate 17,341 downwards.
GTCATATCCCTTTCCGTGCGGTGGTACGGAACAACGCGGTGGTACGGCGCAGGGCGGTGGCGGCGGTCGCGAACGCCTCGGCGAGCCTGCCGAGGTCGTCGGCCGTGAGCAGGGCGGGCGGGGTGAGCCGTACGACTCTGTGGGCGTTGAGCGAGTGGTTGACGAGTACGCCCGCTTCGATGAGGTGCAGAACGAGTTCCCCCGCGAGTGCTTCGTCGGCCAGTTCGATGCCGATCAGCAGGCCGCGGCCCCGGATCTGGACCACCGCGCCGCCGAGCAGTGGTGCGAGGGCCTCGTGCAGCAGGCGCAGCAGGCTCTCGCCGAGGTCGGCGGCCCGCTGGACGAGGCCCTCTTCGCCGATGGCCGTCACGGCGGCGGCTGCCGCGGCCATCGCGACGGGCGCACCCGCGAAAGTGGAGGTGTGGAGGAACGGGTCCCGGTCGAAGGGGGCGTACGCCTCTTTCGTGGCGACCGCGGCGGCCACGGGGATGATCCCGCCCGAGAGGTTCTTGCCCACCAGCAGCACATCGGGGCGGACCTGTTCGGGATCGGCTCCCCACCAGGTGCCCAGCCGGCCGAGGCCGGTCTGGATCTCGTCCAGGACGAAGAAGCCCCCGTGTTCGGCGCACAGTCGCGCCACATCGGTGAGATAGCCGTGCGGGGGCAGGATGACGCCGCCTTCCCCCTGGACGGGTTCGATCACGACGCACGCCGGATCCCCGGAGCGCAGTGCCGTTTCGAGCGCGGCGGCGTCGCCGTACGGAAGGTGTTGGGCGGGCAGCAGCGGGGCGAACGGCTCCTGGTAGAAGGGCTTGCCGGTCAGTGCGAGAGCGCCGGTGGTCTTGCCGTGATAGCCGCCGGTGGTGGAGATCAGCCGGCGGTTGCCGTGAGCGCGGGCGAGTTTGACCGCGGTCTCGGTGGCCTCCGCGCCGGAGGTGACGAAATGGGCGTAGTCGAGGCCGGGCGGAGTCACCCGCGCCAGTGCGGTGGCCGCTGCCGCGGCGGTCGGCTCCAGCAGGAGCCGGGTGGCCATCGGATGCCGGTGGATCTGTTCGACGACCGCCGCCGTCACCGCCGGATGGCGGTGGCCCAGCAGAAAGACCCCGTAGCCTCCGCAGTCCAGATACTCCTTGCCCGCCGAGTCCCACACCTTCGTGCCTTCGGATGCCACCTCCATCACCGCCCCGGTCAGCGCGGCAAGGCGTGCCCTGCCCCGGCCGACATGCCGGCGGTAGGTGTCCATGACCTCCCCGATGCCGGGCACGGTGGCCGTCACGCCGGTGCCCCGCCGCCGAGCCGCTCCGGTGTACGGGCCGGGACGAGTCCTTTCGCCCGGGCGAGGTGCGCGACCGACGCCGTGTACGCGGACTCGATCCGGGCCCGGGAGATCTCGGGCCCCGACAGGTCACTGGGGAACGGTCCCGCGCCCGCGAACAGCGCCGTCATCGCGAGCAGGTCGTCGAACCGGCGGCGGGTCCGGGCGTGGAGGCCGCTGATGAAGACCGGGCGGATGAGCCGGTCGACCATCTCGGGGCCCACCATGCGCGGAACACGCAGGGCGATGCCCAGATCGGCGGCGGCCTTCGCGGTCAGTTCCAGGGCGCGTTCGGCGGTCGGTGCGTTCTCACCAGCGGTGATCCACACCTCACCGTGCCTCGGGGGCCCTCCCGCCGGCCCCGCCGGGCGTTCCCCCATCCGGGCGGAGCCCCCGGTTCCCTCGGTGACCAGGGCGGCGACCGTTCGGGCGACGACGTCGCAGGGCACGAAATCGACCCGTGAGCCGCCGGGAACCGGCACCACCGGGAGCAGCCCGCGCAACAGGGCGTGGATGACGCCGTGCATGCCCTGGAACGCGGAGATCTCTCCGGTCACCGAGTCGCCGATCACCACCGACGGCCGGATGATCAGCGCCGGCAGTCCGCTTTCGCGTACGGCGGCCTCCCCGGCGCGCTTGGAGTCCAGATAGTCCTCCGGCCGGGCCGTGGCGTCCCCCGCGTCGCAACCGCGGCCCGCGCGGGTCAGCTCGTGGCGGGCCACGAAAGCCGTGGACAGGTGGTACAGCTTCGCCCCGGAGTCCTCGGTGAAGCGCAGGACGGCACGGGTGCCGGCCTCGTTGAGGCGGTGGGTGGCGGCCGGGCCACTCGTGAAGCCGGTGACGGCGGCGCCGTGCACGACCGCGTCGACCCGGGCGGCGAGTGCGGTGTACGTGCGCCGGTCCAGGCCGAGGCGGGGAGCGGTCAGATCGCCGCTGACGCACTCGTCGGCACCGGGACAGGGGGCGTGGTGGGTCAGGGCGATGACATGGCAGTGGGTCAGTTCCTTGAGGATCGCGGTGCCGACGACACCGGAACCTCCGGTGAGCAGCACGGTCGGGGCAGCGGGCACAGGTGTGTCACCTCGGGGTTCAGTGGGAGAAGTGAGGCGGACGCCGGAAGACGCCGCAGAACGCGCAGGGCGCTGCAAGACGCCGGAAGACGCCGAGGAGGCCGGATGGGCCGGGCGGCACGCGTAGGTGTGGGTACGGCAAGGCCACGTGTGCCGACTGCGGGCTCTCACGTGGGCGCGGTCGTCACCGCTGTGGCGGTGACGGGGACCCTCGGGTCAGGAGATACGCAGGGGTAGGCCGGTGAAGTGGTCGGTCAGGGCGGTCGCCATCCGCGCGCGGGACGGCGGGTGGAAGGCCAGGGCCCGGCAGGCGGAGTTGAGGTAGGCGATGTCGCCCGAGGAGATGAACGCCATCCCGCCGAGCGCCTCCACACACACATCGGCGATACGCGCGATCGCGTCCTGGGCCGTGTACCGGCACACGAGCGCGTCGGCCAGGGTGTTCTCACCGGCCGGGACCTCAGGACCGGGGAATGCCGTACGGGCGAACCCTTCCAGCGCCAGTACGGCAGCGCGTAGGCCGGTGGCGGCCTCCGCCTTGATCTCCGGAGAGATCCTCGGTGTGCTCAGGACCCGCTCGACGAGCGCTGACAGGACGCCCAGGTAGCTCGCGGTCATCAGTGCCTCGAACCAGATGAATCCGACATTCTGGAGCCGGTCCAGCCGCCCGTCGTCGGTGACATCCGTACGCACCACCAGATCGGCGGGTACTTCCACCTCGGTGAGCCGGACCTCGTCGCTCTCCGCGGCGGCCAGGACCGGGCTGTTCCAGAACGGCCGCACCGAGACTCCCGGCGACGTGGCCGGCACCAGCGCGACGGCGAGCCGGGTGGAGCCGTCCGGCTCGGGCAGGGCGACGGACACGGTGAGCAGATCCATGGAGCGGGCGAGGCTGCACGGCTTCTTCGTACCGCTGAGCCAGATCCTGTCGCCCTCCGTCCGGGCGGTCAGCGTGGGGGACAGGATGCCCTGACCGGTCCGCCCTTCGGCGAATCCGGACGCGAGGAGCAGATTGTCCTTGGCGATGGCGGACAGCAGCATCCACTCCATGCCGTCGCCGCCCGCCGCGGTCTCCACCAGGGAGGCGACGGAGAAATGGTGCATGGTGGTGGCGACGGCGAGCGAGGGCGAGCGTGAGCCGACGGCCCGCTGGACCCGCACGGCGGTCAGCAGGTCCGCACCCTTGCCACCGTGTTCGGTGGGCACCAGCAGCCCCGGCCCTCCGGCGGCGCGGAATGCCGCGAGAGCCGGACTCCCCGGCCGCTCCAGCTCGGCCAGAGCCGTACCGGCGAGAGCCTCATCCAGTCCCCGCAGGAGCTGATCGAGGTGTATGCGTTCGTGTTGGAGACCATCCATGCTCACCGGCACCCCCGTGCGTCGAACGATCCGTGCGTCGATCTGTCCGTGCGTCGATCTGTCCGTGCGTCGAACGATCCGGCGCGACCGTTTCCGTACCGGCATATCGCCGGTACGGAGCCGATCAACGACGGACAACGACGACAACGCTAGGAACGGGTGGTACAGGCGGTGTTCAGGACGGATCCAGCATCGGGTAAGCAATGCGGACTGTTGAGCCTTTACCTTCCCTTGCACCTCCGCGCCGGCGGTCAGTCGGACAGACCGATGCGACGGTGGAGCCGGGCGAGCGGCCCCGGCGCCCACCAGTTGGCCCCACCCGCCAGCCGCATGAACGCCGGTACCAGGATGCCCCGTACCAGGGTGGCGTCGACGATCACGGCCAGCCCGAGACCGACGCCGAGAAGCTTCAGCGGTGTCAGCCCGGAGGTGGCGAAAGCCAGCAGGACGGCGGCGACCAGGGCAGCGGCAGCGGTGATGAGCCGGCCGGTGTGTTCCAGCCCCCGGGCCACGGCCGCCGTGTTGTCGCCGCCGCGCGCGTACTCCTCCTTGATACGGGAGAGCATGAACACCTCGTAGTCCATCGACAGCCCGAAGGCGACGCAGAACATCAGCACCGGCGTATCGATGTCGATCAGTCCGGTCACCACGAAGTCGCCGACCAGCCACCGCAGATTCCCGTCCTGGAAGACGAAGACCATGGCGCCGAAGGTCGCCGTCAGGCTGAGCAGGTTCAGCACGATCGCCTTGGCGGGAATCAGCAGACTGCCGGTGAACAGGAACAGCAGGACGAAGGTGGACGCGCCGATGATGCCCAGCGCCCAGGGGAGTTTGCCGCCCAGCGTGGACTTGGCGTCCACCAGCAGCGCGGCCTGGCCGCCGATCAGGGTCTCGGCGGGCGCCGGGACGTCGCGCACGGCCTTGACGAGGTCCATGCCCCGTTCCGAGTAGGGCTCGGTGTCGGAGGTGACCGACAGCCAGGTGCCCGTGCCGGACCTGGCCCCCGAGAAGCGGGCCGAGATGTCGTCGGGCGCCGCGATCCGCTGCCCGCGGGCGTACGAGCCGGTCGCGGCATCGACGCGGGTGACGCCCTTGAGCCCGGAAACCTCCGCCGCGTACGCGCTGATGTCCGCGGCCCGTGCGGAGGGGTCCGCACCGGGCAGGACCACCTCGATCGGGGAGCCCTCGCGGCTGTCGAAGTCCTCGCGCAGCACCTGGGCGGCTTGATAGGCGGGTGAGGAGGGCGGCAGGACCCGGTCGTCGCTGTCGCCGAACTCGACTCGCAGGAACGGCAGTCCGAGTGCCACCAGGAGCGCGACGACGGTCAGCGAGAACGGCACGGGCCGCTTCATCACCACGGTGGCCAGCCGGTGCCAGAAGCCCTCCGCCGACGTAGGCCGCTGTCGCTTCGCCGACCTGCCCCGGCCGAGGAGACGGCGTACGTCGAGCGCGTCCACCCGCCGCCCCAGCAGGGCGAGCATGGCGGGCAGCACCACCACGGAGCCCAGCGCGGCGAGCACGACCACGGCGATGCCGGAGTAGGCGAACGACCGCAGGTGATACATGGGAAAGACCAGCATCGCCGACAGCGAGAGCGCGACGGTGAGCGCGGAGAAGACGACCGTACGGCCGGCGGTGCGCACGGTCCGTACGATCGACTCGCGGACATCGTGGCCTTCCGCCAGCTCCTCGCGGTAGCGCGTGACGATGAACAGGCTGTAGTCGATGGCCAGGCCGAGGCCCAGCGCGGTGGTGATGTTCACGCTGAACACCGACACCGGCACCAGCATGTTCAGCAGCCGCAGGATCACGAACGATCCGATCACCGCGATCGCGCCCACCACCAGCGGCAGCAGGGCGGCGACCACACTGCGGAACACCAGCAGCAGAATGATCAGGACCAGGGGTGCGGCGAGGAGTTCCGCCTTGACCAGATCCTCCTCGCTGCGCTTCTCGATCTCCATGCGCACGGCGGTGACACCGGTGGCGGTCACCTTCAGACCGTCGCGTTCGCCCACGGTCACCGGCACGAGCCGTTTCGCGGTCTTGCGGACGGTGTCCTCGTCCCCCGCCAGCCGGACCATGATCAGGCCGGTGCGGGCGTCCTGTGAGCGCAGTGGTTCGGCCCTGTTCAGGGTCCAGTACGAGGCGGCCTGGACGACACCGCGCTCACGGCCGAGCTTCTCGGTCAGGCCCAGGCCCCGCTCGACGGACTCCGGGGCGTCCACGGAAGCAGGTGATCGCAGGAGGAACACCAGGTGCGGGGAGCCCGACTCGAACTCGGTGTTGAGGACGTCATCGGCGCGGGCCGCTTCGGAATCGGGCGCGGTGATTCCGCCTTCGGAGAGTCTGCTCTCCACGTCCGCGCCGAAGGGAACGGCCACGATGACGGCGATCAGCGCCGCGACGAGAACGAGCATCCGGCGGCGGGCCAGCCAGGCACCGAAGCGGGCGAGGAGCGGAAGGCGGTCGGGGGTCCCGGACTCAGGGATGTCTCTCCCGGGGCCGGCGGCCCCGGCGGTCTGGTCCAGGACAGGCTTCCCGGGGGTCTCGTCCCCGGGAGCGGGCGTGGGAACCACGCCTCCTCCTTGTGAGGTCGTGGCATCCCCGTGGTCCGGGGACGCGGGGCGGATGACGGCCGTCGTCCGGGCGAGTTCTGTCCCGCGGTGACATCTCGTCCGCCGACCGGGCTTGGTGACGGCTGCGGCGAACGCCCCGGGGGTGGTCGGGCGGAACGTCCGGAGGAAGGACGTGCGGAGGAAGGACGTGCGGAGGAAGGACGTGCGGCGGCCGGTTCCCGGTGGTCACGGCAGGTCATTTCGGCTGCTCGGCCAGCTTAGGGAGATCATGTTCACGGGTTGTGCAAGGGAGATGCAGGGGAGGTGCAGGGCTCGTCCTGCGGCGCTGTTCCCGCCGAGCCGTGCGCGGTCCGCTCCGGTGGCCAGGCCGACAGCACCACGGTGGCGTCCAGGCCACTGCCGGGGGCGGGGTCCAGCAGCAGTTCGCCGCCGTATGCGCGGGCCAGCGACGATGCGATCGAGAGGCCGAGTCCCGACCCGTCGCCCGCGGCCCGGCGACCGCGCCAGAAGCGGTCCGGGGCACGGCGGCGCTCGTTCTCGCTCATGCCGGGTCCCTGGTCGCGGCAGGTGATCCGTACCCACTGACCGGTCGGGCGCACCATGAGCCGTACCGTCGAACGCGGCGGTGACACGGCCAGCGCGTTGTCCAGGAAGACGTCCAGAATCTGATCCAGGGCACCGGGGGCCGCCGCCAGGTGCCCATGGATCCCCGGATGCCGAGCGCCGCCGGTCTCGACGGTGACGCCCCGGCGCGCGGCCATCGGCCGCCAGGCGGCGGCCCGTTCGCCGACCACCGCGTAGGCGTCGATCTCGGCCAGAGCCGGTTCGGCACGGCCCTCGCAGCGGGCCAGGCTCAGCAGCGCGCCCAGGATGCGGCTCAGGCGGTCCGCTTCCGACAACGCGTGCTCCAGGCCGCGGGCGCCCTCCGGGTCCAGATGGGGTTCGAGGTTCTCCAGTCGCAGCCGCAGGGCGCCCAGAGGACCTCTCAGCTGATGCGAGGCGTCCGCGACGAACCCGCTCTGAGCGCTCGCCCGGCGCTCCAGCAGCTCCAGCGCTTCATTGAACGCCCCCGCCAGCGCGCGGAATTCCGCCGGTCCTGTGTGCGCCGGGAGGGATGCGGGGCGCCCGCCATCGGCCAGCGTTCGGGCCGCGCTCCGCAGTGACCGGAGCGGCCGCAGCAGCCGGCGCGACAAGGACTCCGCGAGCATGCCGTTGACTGCCAGGGCCACCACGGTGGCAAGTCCCAGCAGGAGCCATGCGGAGGTCAGTTCCGAGCGCAGATCCTCCAGCGGGGAACAGATGACGACCGTGCCCAGCAGCCGCCCCTGGTCGATGACGGGAACCGCCACGATCAGTTCCTCGGCCTCCCAGGACAGGGTGTAGCGGGAGGAGTCCACCGGCCGTCCGGCCATCGCCGAGCGAACCTCGCGCCGGTCCGACAGCTCTCCGGGTGTCAGGGTGCACACCGCTCCGGCGACCAGCGCGCTGCCCAGGTCGAGCACGCGGGCCCGCCCTTTGGTGGAGGCCCGGTAGCGGACCACCTGCTTCCGGAGCACGGCACGGTCCTCTCCCTTCAGGGCCCGCGCCGCGGGGCCGGAGAGACGCTCTGCCTCCGCGAGCCGTTCGGCCGCCAGCCTCTGAACGGCGGTCCGGGCCAGGTCCAGCGCGGCGGGCAGGCCCAGTACCGCCACTGCCAGCATCGGTAAGGCCACCAGCATGGCCACCAGGCGACGACGCACAGGTTTCCCCTATTCGTCACTCATCATTCGTCACTCATCGGAACCGGGGACGGTGAGGCGGAACCCGACTCCTCGCACCGAGCGGATCCAGTCCCGGTGTCCCAGCTTCTTGCGCAGGGTCCCGACATGGACATCGAGCGTGCGGGTGGAGCCGTGCCAGTTGGCGTCCCACACCTCGTTGATCAGGTCTTCCCTCAGGCGCACCGCTCCGGCGTCCGCCAGGAGCGCGGCCAGCAGATCGAACTCGCGGCGGGTCAGCTCCACCACCCGACCGTCGACCGTCGCACGGCGGAGCCGGGGATCCACCTCCAGCGGACCGAACCGGTTCGTATCGTCGTGCTCCGGCCCTGTGCCGTCCGTCGCCCCGGACACACGGTGATGCAGGGATCCCCCGTGCGCCCGACGGCTGACGGCCTCCATACGGGCCAACAACTCCCGCAGGCTGTAGGGCTTGACCACGTAGTCGTCCGCACCGGTCCGTAACAGCAGGACCCGGTCCAACTCCCCCTCGCGCGCGGTCACCGCGATCAGGGGCACCCACGAGCGCTCCCGGATACGCCGGCACACCTCCTGCCCGTCCAGATCCGGCAGCCCCAGGTCGAGCAGGACCAAGTCGACTTCCGGTGCCAGCGTCACGGCGTCGCCGCCGTGCCGCACATGCCGGACTTCGTGCCCGAACCGCTGAAGGCCCTCCACCAGCGGCACCGCGGCGTGCTCGTCATCCTCCACCACCAGAACGCGCATCCCGTAACCCCCGTTATCGCGATGTGCCGAATGCCGGGCCCGACGCCCGGTCGCGTCACCCCCGGCAGTGGTTCCCTGAATCGTGACGAGCTTACGGCGAGCGGGGGTGCCGGGCCACGGCCGGCACCGCACCCCGGAACGGGGGGGCACCCCGGGCCGGGACTGGCGCCGCACCCCGGGCCGGGGTGGGGTGGGGTGCCGGCCCGGGGTGCCGCCCCGGCACATCCTCACTCCGCCCGGGACGGTACGCCGGAAGGCACCGGTGGCGACGGCTCCTTAAGGGGCGCGGAGGGGTAGCCGGTGTCGAAGTGCATGTAGTCGGCCACCTTGATGTTCTGCCAGATCCAGCCGTCGCCGGTGAACGCCTGCCAGACGGGACCACCTTCCAGGATCTTGCCCTTGCCGGCCGTACGCGCACTGAACTCACCACTGGGGGACCAGGTCTTCTTCCGCAGGTCCTGCCAGGGGTTCTCCAGCGGGTTGAGGTCGATGGCCCGTCCGTTGGCGTGGGGGGACTCCTTGAAGGGAGCGTTGATCTGGTCGGGCCGACGGCAGTTGAACGCGGAGGTGTTGTCGTCCTTCAGGCTCTTGTCCAGATCTCCCCCGTACGCCTCGACCGGCTGCATGCGGCGGATGGGAAACCGATCGGCGAGGAGCTTTCCGAAGACGCGGACCACGCTGTCCGCGACATCGGCGTGGACGACGAGGGTCCCGCGCCGGATCTCGCCGTCGAAGTCCAGGTGGTTCATCTCGACCCTGCGCAGTTGCTCACGGACGTCCGGGCACCCCTTGCGCCACATCCCCGCAGCCACCATGCGGTTCCACTGGCCGTCCGGGACCCGGGTGACCGTGGCGTCGAGGGACGGGGACGGAGAGGGCGAGGGCGAGGGAGCCGCGGTCGGCGTCCGGGCCGGCGCAGCCGTCGCCGTCGGTCCCGCTGATTCCCGGGCGCCGTCCGAACCGGACGAGCACCCGGCGGCCAGGACGGCTGTGGTCAGCAGGGCTGCCACCACCCTGGCGGCATCGGCGCGACGCTTCGCGGGACGCATGGCATGAGCGGTACGAGGGCGCGGTCGAAGGCGGGTCAAACAGGGCTCCTGAAGAGTCGGTCGACCATCGGTCGAGCGCATTACGGGACGAGACAGACGGAGGCTGCGAAGTCACGGCCGCCGGCAGCGGTCGCCCGCCCGACCTCCGGCGGGCGTTCCGCGGACCCGGGGATCCGACCTGCCGTCGTGCCACGTCCGGACGGTCGGTCACGAGGCTTCCCGGTCTCCGCGCAGCGGGAGGTCGTACGTCGCGAGGCGACGCCCTTCAGGCGTGACCGTCTCGCCGCGAGGCAGCCAGCCACGCCGCTCGTAGTACGGCCCCGCGCCACCGTCACCGGCAACGGTGACCAGGCTGACCCGGGCGCACCCCGCATCAGCGGCGTCCGCGACGAACCGCGCGACCAGGGCTTCGCCTATACCCAGCGACCGGGCCCCCTCGTCCACGGCGACATGAGCCAGGACCGCGCTGACTCCGGTGGGCCCCTCAGCGGGCGGCCGCACGACCGCGGGGCTCGGCGCGAGCTTGCGCACATACCCCGACAACCTCGTACGCAGGAAGTGCGCCGCGACGGGGGGCCGTACGGCGAGTCCCCGCATTCCGAGCAGGGCGAGCCTGCGCCGGTGGTTCGCAAGGACATACGCCCGATGGGCACCAGGGTCGAGGACCCCGACGAGGAAGCCGACAGGGCGGTGTTCCAGCAGGGCTATGTAGCCGGAAGCATCAGGGCTCGTCAGATAGGTCTCGCAGTACGCGGTGAGGAACGAGGCCCCCAGCCGCGCGAAGAAGCCGTCCGGGAAATGACGCCGGTGCTCGGCCACGACGAACGGTACGTCCTCGAACCCCATCGGTCTGATCGCGAACCGCGCGCCACCGGGATGCCCCCCGGCCCTCGGGGCGGGGTCCCAGTAAGGGGTGCGGGAGGTTTCGGGAACAGGGCTGATGCGCGCGGCCGCACGCGGGTCGGCATCCACGAATCTAAAGTACTACACAGCTTAGAAAGCTAGCGGCATGGACCTTGATTCCCTCTCGAACACCCTGGCGGTCACGGCCGAAGGATGCCGCCGCGCCCTCGACCCGGGCCAGCGACGACCCGGGCCAGCGACGGCGGCGAGGGAGCCGGGCACGTGCACCTCCATGAGCGCACAGCCGACTCACCGCGCGGGCCGGACCGCGGCCTCCGCCACTGGTGCCATATACCCCACCCCCGTATATTGATAGCGATAGACAACCCTCATGCCGTATGGGGAAGGTGGGTGCGATGTCCGAGGCCGACGCGGCGCGGTGCGCCACTGGTGAAGACGTGCCGAGGACGGATCCGGCGGCAGGCACGGGGGAGGTGCGCGGGTTCGCCGCGGACGGATACGGCGCGGTGCGCGAAGTCTTCCAGCGACTTTTGGCCGAGGGCCGTGAGAGCGGGGCGGGAGTGTCGGTCTGGCGGCAGGGCCGTGAGGTCGTCAGGCTGAGCGGGGGGTGGGCCGATGCCCGCCGGCAACGCCCCTGGTGCGACGACACGCTGGTCCAGCCCTATTCGCTGTCGAAGACGTTCGCCACGCTCGCGGCCCTGGTGGCGGTCCGCGAGGGCGCGCTGGCACTGGACGAACCGGTCGCCACGTACTGGAAGGAGTACGGCGTCCGGGGCAAGCAGGACACGACTGTGCGTCAGGTACTCACGCACCGGGCGGGCCAGCCCCGGTTCCCCGCCGAAGCCACGGGTCTTGATCTGCTGGACGGCACGGGGCTGCGGGCCGGCCTGGCGCGGGCCGCGCCGGAGTACGTTCCGGGTACATCGCTGGGTGAACACGCGCTCACCTACGGCCATCTGATCGACGGCCTCCTTCGCGCGGGCGCCGGGACCACGCTGGGAGAGATGTTCAACGACGTGGTGCGGCCGGCACTGGGCCTCGACGCCTGGTTCGGCGTACCGGACCACGCGCTGGAACGGGTCGCCGACCTGGAGTACGGCCGGCCGGACTGGCCGCGACAGCTCCGCGCGGCGCCGTGGCTCCAGATCCCGGCCGGTGCGCTGGACACCGGGCGGATGAACTCCCGGGCGTGGCGGCAATCGGTCTTCGGTGCGGTCAACCTGCACACGACCGCGACAGCGATGGCCGGGTTCTTCGTCACCCTCACCAGCCAGGACGGCCCCCTGCGCACGCTCCTGGGCCCAGTACTGCACGCTGAACTTCTCAGCCCCCAGGTCACCGGGTACGACGAAGTCTTCGGCACCCGGCTCACCTGGACACTCGGCTTCATACGCGACCGCGGCAAGATAGCCAAAGGCGGGATCGGAGGCTCGGCCGCATGGTGGTCCCTCAACCACCAGCACTCCTGCGCCTATCTGACGCGCCGACTGGACGATCACTCCCGCGCCGCCGAGATCGCCGCTGCCCTCAACGATGACCTGGCCGTCGTAGGAGAGGACTAACCGGCCCCCCCTGGCCGGGCGGCCCCCTGGCCCGGGCGCACCAAAAAGGCGTGACGTGGGCAGAGTCCTCGGCACCGGGGGCTTCTGCGTCAGGTGCATCCGGCACCCATGAGGCGGAGCCGGATGACGAGGGCTCACGGTGCGGTGCGGGTCGCCTTCGCCGCTCGGCACCGCGCTCGGTCCTTCGTCCAGGCGAAACGGACCGGCCGGGGCCCGCAGCCGCCCGCGAGCGGCGGGACGTCTCGGATGTACGTCACTTCTCCGCCACGACTCCAACCATCCCTCAGGGTCCGGATTTCGCGTCCACGAGGGAAGCTCACGCGGTGAATAAATACCCCTACGGGGTACTTGACGGCGTCTCCCTGTAAGGCGCACTCTGCCTGAGAGACCCTGATTCTCCGATCGGCAGCCTCCCTCGGCCCTATGTGATCCGGCCACCGCTGGATCGGGCGGACTCGCGTAACCGCACGGCGCCACGGAGGCGCGTACAGGCGTACAGGCGTACAGGCATGCAGGCATGCAGGCATGCAGGCGTGCAGGCGTGCAGGCGTGCAGAAAGGACCACGACTGTGATCACCACCCCGACCTCCCGAATCCGAAGACTCGCAGTGCTGCTCGCCGCCGGCGCGGCAATCACCGCCGGATGCTCGGCGAACTCCGCCGACGACACCCTCGGCAAGGCGCGCTCCAAGGGCGTCCTGAGAGTCGCCCTCACCCAGGCGAATCCACCATGGAACTTCCTTGAGGACAACAAGCCGGTCGGCTACGACGTCGATGTGGCGCGTGAGCTGGCCAAGCGGCTGGATATCGACAGAGTCGAGTTCATCGGCTCGGACTTCGGCAATTTCATCGGAGGTGTACAGGCCGGTCGCTTCGACATCGTCATATCAGGTCAGACGATCACGGAAGAGCGCAGGAAGCAGGTCGACTTCTCCCGTCCGTACGAGGTCAACGGCGTTTCCATCTTCGTCCGCGAGGACAGGACAGCCCTCGCCGACGCTTCTTCCCTCCGCGGCAAAACCATCGCGGTCACCGAAGGCACCACCCAGGCCGAGTACGCCCGCAGCGAGATCCCCGGCGCGCGGATCAAGACCTACAAGAACGCCACGCTGGCGCTCACCGACGTCGGACAGGGCCGGGCCGACGCCGCCCTCGTCTCGAAGTTCCAGGGCGCCTATCTCGCCGACAAGAACGACCTGCGCGTCAAGGCCGCGGGAAAACTGCTGGAGACCGAGATCAACGGCATGACGTTCCGCAAGGGCCAGAAGGACTTCAAGCAGAAGGCCGATGACGCGCTGAGCGGAATGATCGAGGACGGGACGCTTTCGTCCATCTCACGCCGCTGGCTCGGCGGACTCGACATGGCCGCAGAACTCCGTAATCTGCCCGCCGGCACGTGAGCTGACGCTACATCAGAGACGAGGACCCGGTCATGGATCTGCTGGTTCAGAACTTTCCCGAATTCCTCAGAGCCATGGGTGTCACGCTCATGCTCGGTGTGGTGTCGTTCGTGCTCGGCTGCGCTCTCGGCCTGCCGGTGGCACTGGCCAGGTTCTCCGGATTCCGGCTGCTGAAAGGGCTCGCCATCGTCTTCGTGTCGGTGTTCCGGGGAACGCCTCTGCTGATCCAGATCATGCTCATCTACTACGGCCTCCCCCAGCTCGGCATCATGATCGAGCCGATCCCGTCGACCATCCTGGCCTTGACGGTGTACGCGGCGGCATACCTCAGCGAGAACTTCCGGGCCGGCATCATCGCTGTCGACCGCGGTCAGTGGGAGGCGGCCAACTCCATGGGCATGCCGTACTGGAGGACGCTCCGGCGGATCGTCGCCCCCCAGGCGGTCCGGGTCGCCATGCCGCCGATCGGCAGCCGCTTCATCGCGCTGATGAAGGACACATCACTGGCCTCCGCGGTCACCGTCGTGGAACTCACCAGGGCCGCGGAGAGCATAGGCAGCTCGACGTTTCGCTACATGGAGGCGTTTCTCGTGGCGGCTGCCGCCTACTGGCTGATCAACACCCTGCTCTCCGTGGGCCAGAGCGCCCTGGAGCGCCGATTGGGGAAGGCGTACGCATGAACCGGACAGATGACCAGATACACATCCGTGGACTGCACAAGCGGTTCGGTCCGCTCGAAGTGCTGAAGGGCGTCGATCTCACCGTGGCCCGCGGGGAGGTGGTCGTGGTGATGGGGCCCTCGGGTTCCGGGAAGACCACGTTCATCCGCTGTATGAACCTGCTGGAAGAGCCCGACGCCGGCACGGTGTCCATCTGCGGCTGCTCCGTGGAGTGCGGTGGCGCGGTGGGCAGACGGGAACGCGCACGGCAGGTACGGCGGATCCGGCACCGTACGGCCATGGTGTTCCAGCAGTTCAACCTCTTTCCTCATATGACCGCCCTGGGCAATGTCGTCGAAGGGCCGCTCTCGGTGCGGCGTATGCCCAAGGCCGCCGCGACGGCGCTGGGCAGGGAACTGCTCGACCGGGTCGGACTCGCCGACAAGGCCGCCGAATTCCCGGCCCGGCTGTCCGGCGGCCAGAAGCAGCGGGTCGCCATCGCACGGGCTCTGGCCATGGAGCCGGAGGTCGTCCTCTTCGACGAACCGACGTCGGCACTCGACCCCGAGCTGCATGCGGAGGTGCTGGAGGTCATGCGCGAACTGGCCCGCGAGGGCATGACCATGGTCGTCGTGACGCACGAAGTGGAGTTCGCGAGGGAAGCGGCCGACCGGGTGGTCTTCATGGACGACGGCGTCGTCCTCGAATCCGGGCCGCCGCAGGACTTCCTGAACCATCCGGTCCACCCGCGCGCGAGATCGTTCCTGCGCCTGGTCACGCACGACACGACACCCGAGCCGAAAGCCGAGCCGTCACCCGGCGAGAGCGATCCGGGGAAGCCGACACCTTGGGGGCGTGCGAGTTGACAGCCACGCAGGGCACGCCACACGCGGCCCCGGAAACGAGCAGGGACCTGGACCGCTCCCCCTACTCCCCCGAGGAGGTCGCCCGCGCCCGCGCCGACACCCCTGGATGCGCCAAGGTCACGCACTTCAACAACGCGGGCGCCGCACTGATGCCCCGACAGGTCATCGACGCGATCACCCACCACCTCCACCTGGAACGGGATATGGGTGGCTACGAGGCCGCCGCACACGCCGCCGGGAGCATCGAGGCGGTGTACGACTCCGCGGCACGGCTCCTCGGCTGCGACCGCGACGAGATCGCCCTGTTCGACAACGCCACCCGGGCCTGGGACATGGCGTTCTACGGCATCCCTCTGCGCTCCGGTGACCGCGTCCTCACCAGCATGGCCGAGTACGGGAGCAACTTCATCGCGTATCTCCAGGTCGCGGAGCGATACGGGGTCAAGGTCGAGGTCATCCCGAACGACGAGCACGGACAGATCTCCGTCGACGCACTGCGCACAGCCATGGACGATCGGGTACGGCTCATCTCCCTCACCCACGTCCCCACGAACGGCGGGCTGGTGAACCCCGCGGCCGAGGTGGGAAAGGTCGCCCGTGAGGCAGGGGCGCTCTACCTCCTCGACGCCTGTCAGTCGGTGGGGCAGCTATCGGTCGACGTCAATGAGATCGGCTGCGACATGCTCTCCACCACCGGCCGCAAGTATCTCCGCGGGCCGCGCGGAACGGGACTGCTCTATGTGCGCCGGACAGTGCTCGACCGGCTCGTCCCGCCGGTTCTCGACCTCCATGCCGCCACGTGGACGGCACGCGACCGCTACGAGATGCGCCCGGACGCTCGCCGGTTCGAGACCTGGGAGGCCAACTACGCCGCACAACTCGGCCTCGGGGCCGCCATCGACTACCTCCACGCGTGGGGACTGCCCAGGATCCAGACACGGGTCAACGCGCTTGCGGAAGAACTCCGGGGCCGGCTCGCGGAGATCCCCGGCGTCCGTGTCACCGACCGGGGCGTCCAGCGCTGCGCCATCACCACCTTCACCGTGGACGCGGCCGAGGCGGCCCAGGTGAAGTCCACCCTGTCCGAGCAGGGGATCAACGTCAGCGTGTCCCGGACAGCCTCCACCCGGCTGGACATGGACGAGCGCGGCCTCAGTGAACTCGTCAGGGCATCGGTGCACTACTACAACACCGAAGACGAGATCACCGAGCTGGTCCGGGCCGTCCGCGCCTGTACGTGATCACCACCGTGGTCGCCGCATCCCGTCCGAGCGGGAACCGTATGCGGCATGGTTCCCGGCCCCACGGCTGATGCACCGATTCAGGCGCGTCGCGGTGTCGCCCCTCCCACGGGAGACCGGCGACTCGGACGCCGCATCCAAAATGGGCGCCACCCTATGGGGGTGATCCACTCACCAACGCAACTGGGAATGCAACTAGAGACGATCATGACCCACGGTCTCCCGGAGGAAACCCCAGGCCATACATGGAGCCGCCTTCGGGATTCGAACCCGAGACCTACGCATTACGAGCACGCTGGGGATCGTGACGGGTCGTGCTGCCTCGTACTGTCCGATGCCGTTTTGCCTAATCAGAGCAGCACTGGCGGTCCGGTGGGTGCCGGGCTGTGTTGCACCATCCAAAGGCGTCCGCGCTCCCCTTGCGCTCCCCTGATGGTAACCAGTGACCGGCGATACCCGGTCAGCGACCGCTCCGCCGAGGCCCGGGCGACCCTTGTCACCATCCCACAGTCACTTCTCCAGGAGGATCACAGGACCCTGTGGACGGGAGGTGGCAGTCGAGGAGCTTGCGGGCTTCCCTCCGGCGGGAGCGGCGGGGGTGGAGCAGGGCGACGCCGACGATGACGACGAAGACGGTGATCCAGATACACAGGGCGGTGATCAGTGCCCAGGACAGGAGTCCAGTGGTCGGGAGCAGGGTGGTCAGTGTGGTGAGCATGGTTCCTCCTGATGTGTTGCCGGGCCGTGCGCTCCGGCGGTTCCCCTAGGCGGTGTCTTCAAATGATCTTGTGTGGTGGATCACGGTGTCGTGATACGCCGCCATGAATTGTCTGATGCCGAGTGGGAGTTCGTCCGGCCGCTGCTGCCCGGGTCGTTGCGGGGGCGGAAGCGGCTGGA
>NZ_JBSGUP010000017.1:0-34048 GCF_053607985.1 Streptomyces sp. NPDC055078 | reverse complement strand
CCCCGGGGCGATGCGGTACGGAAGGGGTACGGAAGGGATACGGAGGGGGAGTACGGAGGTGGCTCAGGCCGCCGCGTCCGCCGCCTGGGCCCTCAGCGCGCGTTCGACGCCCGAGCGGGACTCGGAGATCAGCCGGCGCAGCGCCGCGTTCGGCTCGGCCGACGCGAGCCAGGCGTCCGTGGCATCGACGGTGGCCGCCGAGACCTGGACCGACGGGTAGAGCCCGACCGCGATCTGCTGGGCCATCTCATGGCTGCGGGACTCCCACACACCCTTGACCGCCGCGAAGAACTTCGCGGTGTACGGGGCGAGCAGCTCGCGCTGGTCGGTCTGGACGAAGCCCGCGATGATCGACTCCTGCATCGAGTTGGGCAGGGAGTCGTCCTCGACGACCGACGCCCATGCCTCGGCCTTGGCCTCGGCGGTCGGGCGGGCCGCCCGCGCGGTGGCGGCATGGCGCTGGCCGGCGGCCGTCTTGTCCCGCTCGGCCTCCGCCGCGATGCCGTCCTCGTCGAGGACGCCGGTCGCCGCCAGCCGCTCAACGAACGTCCAGCGCAGCTCGGTGTCGACCGCCAGCCCCTCGATCGACTCGGTGCCGTCCAGCAGCGCCTGGAGCAGATCCAGCTGCTGCGGGGTGCGCGCGGTGGCGGCGAACGCCCGTGCCCACGCGAGCTGATGGTCACTGCCCGCACCGGCCGCCCGCAGATGCGCGAGCGTCGCGTCCGTCCAGCGGGTCAGCCCCGCCTCGCGCCACTCGGGCGCCGCGTACAGATCGATCGCCAGCTTCACCTGCCGGTGCAGCGACTGCACCACCCCGATGTCCGACTCCTTGCCGATGCCCGACAGGACCAGCTCCACATAGTCCCGGGTCGCCAGTTCGCCGTCCCGGGTCATGTCCCAGGCGGAGGCCCAGCACAGGGCGCGCGGCAGCGACTCGGTGAAGTCGCCCAGATGCTCCTTGACGGCCTTGAGGGACGCGTCGTCCAGGCGGACCTTGGCGTACGACAGATCGTCGTCGTTCAGCAGGATCACGGTGGGCCGCCGGGTGCCCGCAGGGAACGGCACATCGGTCAGCTCGCCCTCGACGTCCAGCTCGATCCGGTTCGTCCGGACCAGCTTGCCGTCCGCATCGAGGTCGTAGCAGCCGATCGCGATCCGGTGCGGACGGAGGGTCGGCTCCCCCTTGGCGCCGGCGGGCAGCGCCGGGGCCTCCTGCCGTACGGCGAAGGAGGTGACCGTGCCCGAGCCGTCGGTCTCGATCTCCGGGCGGAGGACGTTGATGCCCGCCGTCTGGAGCCACTTCTGCGACCAGGTCGTCAGATCGCGGCCGGAGGTCTTCTCCAGCGCGCCGAGCAGATCGGTCAGCCGGGTGTTGCCGAAGGCGTGCGCCTTGAAGTACGCCTGTACGCCCCGGAAGAACTCGTCCTGGCCGACATACGCCACGAGCTGCTTGAGGACCGAGGCGCCCTTGGCGTAGGTGATGCCGTCGAAGTTCACCAGGACGTCGTCGAGGTCCCGGATCTCCGCCATGATCGGGTGCGTCGACGGCAGTTGGTCCTGCCGGTACGCCCAGGTCTTCATGGAGTTCGCGAACGTCGTCCACGAGTGCGGCCAGCGCGAGCCGGGCGCGGCGGCCAGGCAGGCGATCGAGGTGTAGGTGGCGAACGACTCGTTCAGCCAGAGGTCGTTCCACCACTCCATGGTGACCAGGTCGCCGAACCACATATGGGCCAGCTCGTGCAGGATCGTCTCCGCCCGCACCTCGTACGCCGCGTCCGTCACCTTCGAACGGAAGACGTACTGGTCGCGGATGGTCACCGCGCCCGCGTTCTCCATCGCGCCCGCGTTGAACTCCGGCACGAAGAGCTGGTCGTACTTGGCGAACGGGTAGGCGTAGTCGAACTTCTCCTGGAACCAGTCGAAGCCCTGCCGGGTGACCTCGAAGATCGCGTCCGCGTCGAGGTACTCGGCCAGCGACGGCCGGCAGTAGATGCCGAGCGGCACCGACTGGCCGTCCTTCTCGTAGGTGCTGTGCACCGCGTGGTACGGGCCCACGATCAGGGCCGTGATGTACGTCGAGATCCGGGGCGTCGGCTCGAAGCGCCAGATGTTGTCAGCCGGCTCCGGGGTCGGGGAGTTGGAGATCACCGTCCAGCCCTCAGGGGCCTTTACGGTGAATTGGAACGTCGCCTTGAGGTCCGGCTGCTCGAAGCTCGCGAAGACCCGGCGGGCGTCCGGCACCTCGAACTGCGTATAGAGATACGCCTGCTGGTCCACCGGGTCGACAAAGCGATGCAGGCCCTCGCCGGTGTTGGTGTACGAGCAGTCCGCGACGACCTTCAGTTCGTTCGGGCCCTCGTGCAGATGGTTCAGCGTGATCCGCGCGTCACGGAAGACCGCGGCGACGTCCAGCGACTTGCCGTTCAGGACGACCTCATGGACCGCAGGGGCGACCAGATCGATGAAGGTCTCGGCGTTCGCCTCGGCGGAGTCGAAGCGCACCGTGGTCACCGACCGGTAGGTGCCCCCCTCCTGCGCCCCGCTCAGATCGAGGTCGATCTCATACGCGTGGGTCGTGAGCAGGCGCGCGCGCCGCTGCGCCTCTTCTCGGGTCAGATTCGTGCCAGGCACCCGGTCATCTCCTTGATTTCGGGTTCTTCGTGACGATTGACGTCATCCTTCCACGCGGTGCGCACGGGCCGCCCGTGACTATTGCGGCGCAGGGTCCCCGGACTTCGATGTCCGAATTCCGCCGGAATCAGCCGCCTGCCCGCGCCACGCTGTCCCCATGACGACCACCGCCACGAAGTACCCCGTCCGCCCGATCGAAACCGCCGCCCTCGACCGGCTCCGCGTCACGGACGACGCGGGCAACCCGTGTGCCCCGTACACCGACCCCAAGGGCGGCGCACCTCTGCGCTGCTGTCTGCGCACGAGCCGGGCGGGGGAGTCGATCGCTCTCGTCTCGTACGCCCCGCTGCGCCGCTGGGCGGCGGAGCGCGGGGCCCACCCCGGCGCGTACGACGAGCAGGGCCCCGTCTTCATCCACGCCGAGCCGTGCGAGGGCCCCCGGCCGGGGGCGGGCTACCCCTTCGCCAGGACCGGAGCGCAGCGGACCCTGCGCCGCTACGACACGGAGGGCCGGATCACCGGAGGCCGGCTGCTCACGATCCCCGAGGCGGTCGGCGCGGCGGTCCCCGAGGCGGTCGGCGCGGCGGTCCCCGAGGCGGTCGGCGAGGCGTTCGACGCGGCTCTGGACGAGGCGTTCGCCGACCCGGCGGTGGCGCTGGTGCACATCAGGGCGCTGGAGCAGGGGTGCTTCCACTTCGAGGTACGGCGATCGGATTCCGGCCACCGGGATTAGTCCGCGCCGAGCCGGGCCCGCCTCGGCTGTCCACCGGGGCGGCCCCGTACGGCTCCGGAGCACCCAGGGACGAGGGGTTTCGCCGTTGTCCCCCGCGCGGGTGCCACGGACGCTGGGGGTATGACCACCGAACGCGCCATGGGTACGCCCGGGCGCCCCTTGAGCGCCGCGCGCGGGTGGGCCGCCGTGTGCGCCGTGGCCGTCGCCATCTTCACCGTCGTCACCACCGAGATGCTGCCCGTGGGGCTGCTCGGCCCGATCGGCGCGGGTCTGGAGGTGTCCGAGGGGAGGGCGGGGCTTGCCGTCACTCTCCCGGGTGTCGTCGCCGCGATCACTGCTCCGCTGCTGCCCGCCCTCGCGGGCCGCGCCGGCCGGCGCGCTCTGCTGTGCGGGCTGCTGCTGTTGCTCGCCGCCGCCAACGTGGTCTCGGCGCTCGCCCCGGGGATGCCGGTGCTGCTCGCGGCCCGGCTGGTCGTGGGGGTCTGCATCGGCGGGGTGTGGGCGATCGCGGCCGGTCTCGGGCATCGGCTCATGCCCGGGGAATCGGCGGGCCGCGCCACCGCCGTGATCTTCAGCGGGATCGCGGTGGCCTCCGTGCTCGGCGTCCCGGCGGGCGCGCTGATCGGCGATGTCGCCGACTGGCGGTGGGGCTTCGCCGCGGTCGGCGCGCTCGCGGCGGCCGTCGCCGGGGTGCTCGCCGCGCTGCTGCCGCCGCTCCCGGCGGAGCGGGCCGTCCGCCCGAAGGAGATGGCCGCCCTCGTCCGGACCCCCCTGCTCCGTACCGGTCTGGTGGCGGTCGCGCTGCTGGTGGTCGGGCACTTCGCCGCGTACACCTATGTCCGCCCGGTACTGGAGCGCGTCGACGGCATCGCGGCCGGGGCGATCAGCGGACTGCTGCTCGTCTACGGAGTCGCGGGCGTCGCGGGGAACTTCCTCGGCGGTACGGTGGCGTCCCGCTCCCCCCGCCGTGCCCTGGTCGCGATCGCCTCCGTGCTCGCCGGGACCGTGGCCCTGCTGGCGGCGGCCGGTGGCAGCGTCTGGCTGTCGGTGGGGCTGCTGGTGGTGTGGGGACTGGCGTACGGGGGTCTCTCGGTCTCGGCCCAGACCTGGATGGTGCTGGCCGCGCCGAATGCCCGCGAAGCGGCGTCCGGCCTGTTCGCGGGCGTCTTCAACGCGTCGATCGCCCTCGGCGCGGGGGCGGGCGGCGCGGTCATGGACCGGTCGGGGGAGGTGGGCGTACTGCTCCTGGGCGGGGCGCTGCTGGGTCTGTCCCTGCTGGTGCTGCTGACGGCCCGGGCCCGGCCGGTCTGAGCCGGTGCGCCTGAGCTGGCCGGTCTGAGCCGGTGCGGTGACCGGTGGCCCGCCCCCGCCCCCGCGCCCCGGTCCGCCGGGCGGCCCGGCGGACCAGGCCCCGCCCCGCCTGCCGCGCCTCCGCCGATGACCAGCGTCACCGTCGATGACCGGCCCGTCCCCCGACCGGGCCGATCAGCTCAATGGTTCAATCGGTATCAAGCAGTTGCAAAAAGTGTCAAATACTTTCAATCGGTCTCTTCGGTGAAGGTCACACCCGTGTCCCGGCGGCTCCGGTCCACGGACAGCCGGAACACATCGGGCCGGGCGTAGTGCCCCGCGATATCGAGATCGAGGAGTTGCTCGTAGCGCCTGCCCGTCGTCAGCGTCGCCGTGATGACGCGGGCCTCGTCGAACACCGGCTCCACGACCCACGATCCGTCGGGACCCGCGATGCTCGAACCGCCGTTGAAGAGCAGCCCGCTCTCCGGGGCGTCCGGGCCGACCCCCGCGCGATAGGCGTCGTAGAGATCCGCGGGCAGGTCGTCGGTGGAGACGACGAGCCCGGCGGAGATGACGAAGCAGCGGCCCTCCAGCGCGTACGAACGGGCCGCGATCGTGTGGCTCTCGGGCATGTCCGGCCAGGCAGCGATGTGGAGTTCCTCGTTCTGCGCGTGCAGGGAGTGCCGGGCGAGCGGGTTGAAGTGCTCCCAGCAGACCAGACCGCCGACGCGCCCGGCCGGGGTGTCCACGACCCGCAGGCCCGCTCCGTCGCCCGCCGCCCAGACGATGCGCTCGGTGTGCGTGGGGGAGAGCTTGCGGTGCAGATTCAGGGTGCGGCCGTCCGGGCCGATGGTGAGGAGCGAGTTGTAGAGCGAACCGCTCGCCCGCGACGGGCGCTCGTTGAGACCGAGCACCACGGTCACCCCCGCCTCGCGGGCCGCGGCGCGGATCGGCGCGAGATCGTCCTCGTCGCCGCCGTGGTGGTCGAGGACCGGGCTCTGTTCGAGCAGCCGGGCGTGCCAGTGCTGCGCCGTGGTGTCCCGCCAGCCGGCCAGCCCGAACACCCAGGCCGGATAGCCGGTCAGCCAGGTCTCCGGGAACACGACGAGCGCCGCGCCGGATGCGGCGGCCTCCGTGATGTGCGCGGCGGCCCGGCGCAGCGACTCGGCGAGGTCGAGCAGAGCGGGCGGCTGCTGGACGATGGCGACGGTCGTCGTCCCGGCCATGACGGTCATGACTGCTCCCTTTCCGCGCGGGTGACGGGCCCGTACAGCTCGGGGCGCCGGTCCGCGTGCACATCGTTGAGTTCGCTGATGGCCTTGGCACGGGCCTCGGCGAGATCGATCGTCGCGGTGACGATCGCCTCCTCGCCCAGCTGGAGTTCGGTCACGGGGTAGCCGTTGGCGTCCACGATCACCGTGCCGCCGAGCCAGTCCTGTCCGCGTTCGGTGCCGGTGCGGTCGGCGACCGCGACATACATCCGGTTGACCGCCGCGTCCGCCTGGACGCGGACGATCTCGCCGGGGCGCTCGCCGTCGGGCCGGGGGTACAGCGGCCAGTTCACCGGCCCGCACAGCAGCTCGGCGCCCTCCAGCGCCACCAGCCGTACCCACTCGGGGAACTCGACGTCGTAGCAGACCATCATGCCGATCCGGCCGTACGGAGTGTCGAGCACGGGTGGCGGGCCGTCGCCCGGGGTGAAGCCGTACGTCTTCTCCGCGTTCCAGAGGTGGGCCTTGCGGTACGCGGTCCGCAGCCCTGTCTCGTCGATCAGGACGCCCGTGTTGTAGGCACGGCCGTCCGCGCCGAGTTCCGCGAATCCGCTGACGATCACCAGGCGCAGTTCGGCGGCGAGCGCCTCCCACTCCCGGATGGTCGCGCCGTCGATCGGCTCGGCCGTCGCCAGCAGTTCCGCGTGGCCGGTGAAGACATAGCCGGAGTTGGCCAGCTCGGGGAGGACCACGACGTTCGCGCCCCGCCCGGCGGCGGTACGGATCGCCGCACGGATGCGCTCCCGGTTCTCCGCCGCCCGGCCGACCCGCAGCGCGAGCTGGCAGCAGGCGACGGTGACGGTGCCGGGGGAGGCGGGGGCCGGCCCCGGAGCCGATGCTTCCGCAGAAGTCTTCGGAGCCGACGCCTCCGCACCTGCCGCCTCCGCCGACGCCTCCGCACCTGCCGCCTCCGCCGAAGCCTCGGGACCCGCCGCCCCCGCCGAAGCCGATGTCATCGTACGGAGCCCTCCAGCTCGGCCTCGCTCGCCGCCCGCGCCCGGTCCTCGGCCCCGCGGTCGAGGCTGCGGGCGAAGAGCAGATACAGACCGCCGGAGACGAGCAGACCGACCACGAAGGAGAAGTCCGCGCCGCCGAGGGCGTCCGCGACCGGCCCGACGTAGAAGCTGCTGGAGAAGAACGGGATCATCGCCAGGAACCCGATGACGTACGCGACGACACCGCGCCAGGCCCAGCGCCCGTACAGGCCGTCCGGCTTGAGGATCTCCGCGACCGCGTACTTGCCCCGGCGCACGAAGTAGAAGTCCGCGAGGTTGACGGCGGTCCACGGCACCAGGAAGTACAGCATCAGCAGGACGAAGTTGTTGAAGCTGCCGATGTAGTCGTCCGGGATCAGCAGCGCCACGACGAGCGAGGCGATACCGACGACGATGAGCCCGATGACGCGCAGCCGGACCGTCGGGCGGACCTTCTTGAAGCCGTCGACGGCGCTCGTGCCGGTCAGCATCGCGCCGTACGCGTTGACGCCCATGATCGAGATCAGTGCCAGCACCGAGACGATCACCGCGATCAGCCCGAAGCCGGGGAAGAGGATGTCGCCGACCTCGCGGAGGGCGATGATCGGGTCGGGGTCCGGCAGATAGCTGGACAGGATCGCGCCCAGCGACATCAGCCACACCGCCGAGAACGTGGCGCCCGCGTAGACGGAGGTGATCAGCTTCTTCGACGACACGTTCGCCGGAAGGTAGCGGGTGTAGTCCGATACGTACACCGCGTAGCTGATGTTGTACCCGGCGGCCAGCGAGAACTGCACCAGGAACGCCGTGAGGTCCCAGCCCGCGGTGGCGGCGGGGGCGCCCTCGGCGACCGGGTTGCCGGAGAAGTGGACGATGGCCGTGATCGTGAGGATCGCGAACACCACGATCAGCAGATACGTCAGCCAGCGCTGCACGAAGTGGAGCAGATCGTGCCCCACCACCGCGATGACGATCGAGACCGCGATCAGCACCGGGTACCAGAACAGCTTGATGTCCGGCAGGACGAGCCCGAGGCCCTGGGCCGCCAGGATCGTGTCGAAGACGAGGAAGCCGACGTACACGAACACGGTCGCGGCGAACGGCACGATGACGCCCCGGCTGCCGAACTGCGCACGCGACTGGATCATCTGCGGCAGACCCATCCGGGGGCCCTGGTTGGCGTGGAACGCCATGAAGAAGGTGCCGAAGACGACGCCGAGCAGAACGGCGAGCACGGTGAACCAGACGCTCAGCCCCATGGCGGGGCCGACGAATCCGGCGACCATGGTCGGCAGCACGAAGTTGCCGGTGAACCAGAACGGACCCTGGTGCCAGACCTTGCCGTGCCGCTCGGAGCTGGGCACATAGTCGATCGAGTGCTGTTCGATCACGGTGTCGCGCGGGGGTGGGGGTGCGATCTCTGGGGAAGACATGGTCGTCCTCTCGGGGTGGGGAGACGCGTCGCCGGTCAGCGGGGAGCTGGGGAGGCCGGGTCGGCGGGGGTCATGGCCGAGAGAATCTCGTACGCCACATGGGAGGCCGCGATGGCCGTGAGCTGTGCGTGGTCGTAAGCGGGGGACACCTCGACCACATCGGCGCCGACCAGATCGACGGCTCGCAGCGCACGGATCATGGCGAGCAGTTCGCGGCTCGTCATACCGCCGGCCTCGGGGGTGCCGGTGCCGGGCGCGTGCGCCGGGTCGAGGACATCGATATCGATGGAGAGATAGACGGGGCGGTCGCCGAGCCGGGTGAGCATCCGCTCGATGGCGCGGGGCAGGCCCTCCTCCTCGATCTCGACGCTGGAGATGATGGCGAAGCCGAGCCGCTCGTCGTCCCGCAGATCGTCCCGTGAGTACAGCGGGCCCCGGATACCGACGTGGGTGCTCGCCGTGAGATCGATCAGCCCCTCCTCGGACGCCCGGCGGAACGGCGTGCCGTGGGTGACGGGGGCGCCGAAGTAGGTGTCCCAGGTGTCGAGGTGCGCGTCGAAGTGCAGTACGGCGACGGGTCCGTGCCGTTCGGCGGCCACCCGCAGCAGGGGGAGCGCGATGGTGTGGTCGCCGCCGAGCGTCAGCAGCCGCTTGCCGTCGGCCGACAGCGCCCCGGCGGCGGTCTGGATCTGCTGGACCGCCTCGGTGAGGTTGAACGGGTTGGCGGAGATGTCGCCCGCGTCGGCGATCTGCTGGGCGGCGAAGGGGTGCACATCCTGCGCCGGGTTGTACGGGCGCAGCAGCCGGGACGCCTCCCGGATGTGCGAGGGGCCGAAGCGCGCGCCGGGGCGGTAGCTGACGCCGCTGTCGAACGGGACGCCGACGACCGCGATGTCCGCGCGCGGGACGTCCTCGATACGCGGCAGCCGGGCGAAGGTGGCGAGACCGGCGTACCGGGGGCTGACGCTGGCGTCCGGGGGGCCCACGGGCCCGGCGTCCGGCGTGCCCGTGGTCCCGGTGTCCGGGGTGCCTGTGGTCCCGGTGTCCGGGGCGCCCGCGGTCGTGGCGTCCGTGGTCCTGGCGTCCGTGGTCCTGGCGTCCGGGGTGCCCGCGGTCCTGGCGTCCGTGGTCCTGGCGTCCGGGGTGCCCGCGGGCGGTTCGGCGGCGTTCATCGGAACCTCTGATCTTTGCGTGATCTTTGCGCTCGGGAAGTCACTTATATGCAACAAAGAATGCATGGTAGGCAACTTCTGTTCGGGTAGTCTTACCCCGGGTCATCACCCTGTCAAGGGTCATCAGCGCACCGACGGACCGACGCGAGGACTTCATGAAAGCTCTGCACCCCGCGCCGTCCACGCAGCCCGTCCGCGTGGGCGCACGGCTGCGCGCCAGTCGCAGGTCGCAGGGCCTCACCATTGAGCAGGTCGCCGCCGCGACCAATCTGACCAGGGGTTTCGTCAGCCGCGTCGAACGCGACGAGACCTCCCCGAGCGTCGCGACCCTGGTCACTCTCTGCCAGGTGCTCTCCCTGTCGGTGGGCTCCCTCTTCGAGGACGCCGACACCGAGGTGATCCGCCTGGAGGACGCGCCGCACGTCAATTTGGGCGGGCGTGGCGTGGCCGACCGAATGATCACCCCACGGGCCCAGGCCCGGGTCCAGGTGCTCCGCTCACGTCTTGAGCCGGGCGCGGACGGCGGCGACGACCTTTACACCATCAATTGCGAAGTGGAAGTACTCCACGTCATCACCGGTGAACTCTCCGTACTCTTCACCGGCCGCACCCTCACCCTCTCGGCGGGCGACACCCTCACCTTCTCCGGCCGCGAGCCCCATAACTGGCGCAATACGGGCGACTCGGCCGCCGAGGTGCTGTGGACGTTCGTGCCGGCGGCGTGGAGCGGGTCGAGCTAGGTCGTCTTCTCGGGGTCAAGGCGCTGCCTTTGGCCGGCATGACCGACCCCGCGGTGGCCGCGATGAACAGCGATGCCCAAGTACGTGGCTTCCCGCACCCTCCGGGAGTCGGGGTGGGTGAACTCCACCCTCCTCGGCGCCGATCTGGCGGCGGCGCGTCGCCGCTCCTGCGCACTCAGGGGAACCCACTCCAGGTCCGTGATACTAATACCGGTATAAGTATTGGGTATCGTCGCATGGCAGGGAGTCAGGGCACATGGTGGAGATCAAGACCGACACGGCGCTGGAGTCGATGCGGGAAGCCGGGCGCGTCGTGGCCCACGCACTCGCGGCCGCCCGTGCGGCGGCTGCTGTCGGAGTCCGCCTGCGTGCACTCGACGAAGCCGCCCGGACCGTTCTCGCCGAGGCCGGAGCGAGTTCCCCGTTCCTGGGCTACCAGCCCTCCTTCGCCCCGACCCCCTTCCCCGCCGTGCTCTGCGTCTCCGTGAACGACGCCGTCTCGCACGGCATCCCCGGCGACTACCGCCTGCGCGACGGCGACCTGGTCGGCATCGACTGCGGAGCCGAACTCGACGGCTGGACCGGCGACGCCGCGATCAGCTTCACCGTCGGCACCCCCCGCCCCGCCGACGTCGAACTCATCGCCGCCACCCGGCAGGCCCTGGACGCGGGCATCGCCGCCGCCACCGTCGGCCATCGCATCGGCGACATCTCCCATGCCATCAGCACGGTCGCCCGCAAGGCCGCCTGCGGTATGCCCGCCGACTTCGGCGGCCACGGCATCGGCCGCCGGATGCACGAAGACCCCCACGTGCCCAACCACGGACGGCCCGGCCGAGGCTTCCCGCTGCGCCACGGCCTCGCCCTCGCCATCGAACCCATGCTCATGGCCGGCGGGCGCAACGACTACCGCACCGACGCCGACGGATGGACCCTGCGCACGATCGACGGCAGCCGCGCAGCCCACTTCGAACACACCATCGCCATCACCCAGGACGGCCCCCGCATCCTCACCCTGCCCTGACCTCACCCCCGCTCGCACCTGGCCGACGGGAAGGGTCCCCAACCCCACTGGGAATTACGCCTACGGCTTCGCGACGGGCACGCGCAGCTTCGGCAGCAGATCCTTGAGTACGTCCTGCATCGCCGCGAAAGCGATATCCGTGCCCTGCTCGTCCATGGGGTGCCCGCTCTGGGTCATCAGCTCGCAGTCGAGATTCCCGTCCCGGACCACCGTGCGCAGATCCACCTCCCAGGGCCCCTCCTCCCCGGACACCAGCCGATACGCCTCACTCCCGAGCCCGGCGACCTCGGCCAGGGTCCCGCCCGCGTCCTCCTCGGCCTTCCCCCGGCCGTACCGGTGCATCTCGACCGCCTTGCCCGTCTCCTTCCACGCACTGCACTGGACGACCGCCCGCCCATGGACCTTCCCGCCACTGAGCGACTGCTTGCACTCCGACCCGCTGGAGACCGCGGGGTCCGCCCCCGTCTCCCGCGACCGGGGCGCTCCCGAGAGCGGCGCCACGGCGGTGGCCAGTTCGGTGAAGTCAACGAACTCGCAGAGCCGGTCGGGCGGTTGGTACTGACCCGGCCCCTCAAGGCGCTCGACCGTCGCGAGGGCCGATCCCGATGGCTCCGGCTTCCCGGACCCTCCATCGCCACAGCCGGTCAGCCCGACCGCCAGTGCGGCGACGATCAAAAGCCCCCTGCCGAATCCCGTACAAGACATGACGTCTTCCCCCCAGTCGGCGGACTACCCCCCCGGGGACGGTAGCGGACGGGCGGTGCCGGATCGGGGCCAACCGCGCAGAACGGCTCACGGGTTGAGGTCGAGAACGCGAACCGGCTGGCTTCCGTACCCGTACCCGTACCCGTACCCGTACTCGTACCCGTCCCGATCTGGGCGGGAGGTCCGGCTCACCGCACGGTGGCACGCCCGATCCGCGTCCGCCCTGTCTGACCGCCGAGCGCCGGCCGACCCGCCCACGGCGAGCCCCACCTGGTCGATCACCATGGTCAGGACGCGAGGATTCCGGCGTGATACCCGCAACCGTGAAGTTCTGCCGCCGGAGCTTCCCGGGGAGTACCGGCTGCGCGGTCCAGCAGGCTCGCGGCGGGTGCTGCCCCCTGGCGGGCCGACGATGGTGCAACGTGTGTGATGCCGGATGCGCTCCGACGGCTCAGACCAGGGTTCCCGCAGGTCAGTTGTGAGGCGCCGCCCGGACCTGTCGCGGGGCGGTCCTGAATCCTGTTGCTCGTGTGGTGGGCGCGAACTGGCGTACGGACTCCACCGTGTTGCGTTCAGCTGAGGCTTCACCGGCATGCCCGGCGACCGGCCGCAAGACCCACCGGCCGGACTCCTTGGCCATTTCCCAGCCTTGCCTGTTCGCCATCGCCACACAAACGTGCTGGGTGCATTCGTTCGATCCATCGACCCGCCCTGCGCCCCGGGGCGGGCGGAAGGGAAGGTTTCACCTTGTCTGGGTCCTCCAGAATCAGACGAACGATATCCATGGCGTTAGGCACGGTGCTGCTGACCACCAGCGGCACAGCCCTAGCGATCGCCCCGGCGGCGGACGCCCCCCTGACGGCAACCGGAGCGGCGCGTGTCAGTGCCCAGCAGCCGAGCGAGGCCGATGTCCGCGAAGCCGACTTCGCGTGGGCCGCCCAGCACAGCAAGGGCGGCATCCCCTGGGCGCTGACCCGGGCGAAGAAGACGGGGAAGAGGACGCTCGTCCCCGACGAGACCACGGCGACGTCGATCACCTACGCGAACCCCGACGGCACGCTGACCTCAGACCTGGCAGCCGGGCCCGCCCGCATACAGCGGGACGGCCGGTGGGTCGACGTGGATGCCCGGCTGACGACGGCCGCGGACGGCAGCGTGAAGGCGAAAGCGCATCCGAACGGACTGGAACTCAGCGGTGGGGGCGGCCTGCCCGCGAGGTCGTTGAAGGCCGCCGGGGATGCCCCGGCTCGTGATCTGGTCACCCTCGGTGAGGGCAACGAGCGGGTCACCCTCCAGTGGAAAGGCGGCCTGCCCAAACCGGACCTGGACGGCACACGCGCCACCTACCGGAACGCGCTGCCCGGCGCGGATGTGGTGGTCGAGGCCACCCGCACGGGCTTCGAGCAGTATGTGAAGCTGAACCAGCGCCCCGCAGGGACCTACAGCTACACCCTGCCGCTGAAGACCGATGGCCTGAAGGCCGCCGAGCAGAAGGACGGCTCCGTCCTTTTCACCGACGCGAAAACCGGTGCCGAGCGGGCCGTGATGCCCGCTCCGGTGATGTGGGACGCGGCTGTGGACAAGGTCTCCGGCAAGCACGAGAACCGGCACCCGGTCGACATGAACGTGGTCGACAGGGGCAACGGCGACGTCGACCTCGTCGTCACCCCCGACAGCGGATGGCTCGCCGACCCGGACACGAAGTACCCGGTCACCGTCGACCCCTCGACATCGAACCTGACGAACGTCTTCGACACCTACGTCCAGCAGGGCGAGAGCGTTGACCTGTCCACCGACGTCGAACTCGACCTCGGCAACCCCGGCACCACCAACCCCAACGGCACACCGCGTACCGCCAGGTCGTTCATCACCTGGAACACCGCGCAGTTCAAGGACGCGCTGATCACCAACGCGGACCTCAGCCTGTGGAACTTCCACTCCGGCAACACCGACTGCAAGGCATACGCCTGGACCGTCTGGGACACCACCGCCTCCGCCACCACCTCGCGGTGGACCCACCAGCCGACCTGGCACAAGCAGTACCACTCGTCCACCCAGACCAAGGGCAACCCTGCCTGCACCGCCGCCCCGGACGGCTTGATCAGCGCCGACGTCACCACTCTCGTGCAGAGCTGGTCCTCCGCCCTGGACACCAGGGGCTATATGGGCCTGCGCGCCGCCACGGACGACGTCAAGGCATGGAAGCGCGTCAACTCCGCGAATGCCACGGCGCACCCGCCGAAGCTGACCGTCACCTGGAACTACCGTCCCGGTGACGGCACCGCCCAGCAGGCAGGCGCCCCGTTCAAGTCCTACGCCGGGGTGTGGGCGGTGAACACCACCACACCGACGCTGCGGGACAAGTTCACCGACGCCGACGGTGACAAGGTCAACGGCACCTTCCAGGTCTA
The DNA here is from genome assembly GCF_053607985.1 of Streptomyces sp. NPDC055078. Taxonomy (NCBI): domain Bacteria; kingdom Bacillati; phylum Actinomycetota; class Actinomycetes; order Kitasatosporales; family Streptomycetaceae; genus Streptomyces; species Streptomyces sp. NPDC055078. The sequence continues at coordinate 19,661 of NZ_JBSGUP010000017.1, read as the reverse complement.
CGACGCGGCCACGAACCTGCCCATCACCACCCCCGCCGGTGACGGCGTGATCGTCTCCGGCTTCGTGACTCCCGGCTCCTGGGCCTCCGTGACCGTGCCCGCCGGCCAACTGGTGAACGGCAAGACGTACAAGTTCCGCACCAACGCCTACGACGGCACCCACTACAACCTGAACTGGTCACCATGGCGTGAGTTCGTCGTCGACACCACCGCGCCCGGCGAGCCTCAGAAGATCACCTCCGCGACGTATCCGGAGAACTGGGGCGGCGGCGGAGCCGGAGTCGCGGGCACCTTCGACGTGACCACGGGTGCCTCGGACGCCTATGAAGTGCGGTACCGCGTCGACCCGTACGAGGATGACGCCGACGGCCACGGCTGGACCTCCGTGCGCACCAGGGGCAGTGTTGTGAGGGCCGTGGCCCCGGACGCCTCGTACACGGTCACCCCCTCGGCGGACGGTAACCACTTCACGCAGACCCGCACCGTCGACCGCGCCGACAATGTGGGCCCGATCAAGGATTACGGATTCACCGCGGGCACCCGGGACTACAACCGCAGGCAAAAGGTCGACATCGCGCTCCCCCAGCCCGACCTGGCCGCGACCGACCCGATTCAGGTCGATACGCCGCAGCCGCCGGGGCCCGACGGACAGTCTGGCTGGAAGGGCTGGAAGCCCCGGACCTTCACCAGCGGCAGTTCCACGGTGACGGTCACCCCGTTGAAGGAGCGCTCGCTGGAAGGCACCCGCAAGGCGGCCAGGGAGCTGAGAGTGCGTGCGCCCTCCTACCCCGACCCGATCATCAAAGGCTCGTGGTGTCAGCCGACGCTTACCGGCGAAGCACAGAAGTCGCTGATCACCCGTAACGAAGCATGCCTGTTCTACAACATGGCCTTCATCCAGACGTACATATACCAGGGCCTCCCGGTGGCCAAGTACCGTGCCGACTTCGAGTTCGCCTTCCAGGTCAAGACGGATCCGCTGTCGGGCGACATCAAGACGTGGATCCAGATCAACCCGGTCTACAGCGACTTCCCGGGGGACGAGCGGGCCGTCCTGCTCGGTGACGGTGGCCAGGACGCCTTCATCGACTCCATGTGCTTCAGCAGCGGCTGTGAAGGCGGCCCGGGGGCGAAGAATTTCGACTTCTACAACGACCTGAGCTGGAAGGGCGGCGGTGGATGGAACCCGGTCGACAGCCACATGGCGACCGGCACCGCGAACCACAAGTGGAACGGCACCGTCAACAACGCCACCGGGGCACGGGACGTCGACCTCTCCAAGACGCTTCCGGTCTGGTTCGTGGGCCACTTCGTCACCGAGAGCGGACCGCCGGACGGCAAGGGCCAGAAGGACATCGACACCGGTCCGTGGCGGTCCCCCGGCGTCGATGTGCGCTGCGACAAGGTGGCGAGCAACGGCTCCACCCCGGGGTGTGCGCTGCCGCAGTATTTCCCCGAGTACAAGTTCAACACCGCGAAGTACCCCGCTGCTGCGGCACATGCGTGGCTGATCCAGCACAAGTCGAAAGTCAAGGGGAGTGGTAAGACGCTCGCCGATCCGCTGAAGTACCTGCCGAAGAAGGAACGGAATGAGCTCGCTCATGAGCGCAAGCACAACCGCGACAAGGTGATGTGCCCGCGGTACACGGGTCCACGGCAGGACGGCTGGGTGCCCCCCAAACGATTCAGCGCGCACCCGTGGACGTATCTCCACCCCGAGCTCGACGGTGCTCCGGAGAGCATCTCGTGTGACGAGTTCCCGTTCTCCTCGACCTACCAGTCGCCCGGTGTCCCTGCGTTGAAGCACGGCGAGAACCCGGCGGGCGCAACGGGCGGCGGAGGGTGCATCCAGACCGTTGCCGCCAAGGTCGACAACGGCAGCGAGCACCTGCTGGACGACACCCGCTACGACGCCCCGACCTTCAATGAGACCTGCGGGCGGTCCTCGATGTCCGGGAAAGTCAACTCGGGTTCAATGAATCTGACCAACTTCTACGAAGGGTTCCTGAAAAAGTTCCGAGTCATCGACCAGGACGCGTACACCCTGGAACCGGGTAGCGCGTGGTTCAGGGCGTGCGACACCTCCAAGGCCGAGCTGGTCTGCACCATGACGAAGCCCTAGCGGACGCACAGTGCGTGGCCCTCGTCCCTCTTGTACCGGGGCGGGGGCCACGGCGTTCAGTGGATCTGCCGCCAGAGCTGGCCGGCTTCGTCCAGGCCGGGGTTCCCGGGGTCGTCCCACACCAGGCAGTCCCATACCAGACCAGGCACGTCGGAACCCATCAGATCCGGGGGCCCCACGGTCAGGGTGCGGTGGACAGTCTCCAGATAGGCGGCGATCGACGGGAAGGCGGGTTCGCCGGCCGGCTCGTCCACGATCGACCACTCGCCGACTCCGCGCGTGCTTGCGTAGTGGCCGTGCTCGGGCCCCGCCTCGTCCCGGGTCAGCCACGGCACCACCCGGGCACCACCCCAGCCATCGCTGCCTCCGGACGCTGGCAGTCTCAGCCCGAGCGCCTGCGCCGGAGGGAGGATCACTCCGCCGGGCAGAAACGCTCCCGAGCCGACCTCTCCCTCCTCATCGGCTTCGATGAGCTGGTGCTCCACGCCTCCGCACAGTCGCCACAAGGTCGCCAACTCTGGCGGCAGCCCGAATCCGAGTCGCTGCCTCAGGACCGTATCGGCGTTCACGATGTCCTCCTCCGGTGCTGACGGAAGGAGCGATGCGTAGGACATGGGCGCATGTTTGGCGAGCCATTCAGTCAGAGCCTGCCAGGCTCCCGCAGTTCGCTCGACTTCATGGTCTCCGCTCATGAGCCGACCCTACCGGGAACCTCCCGGAGCCCTCCAGGCCGGCGAAGTCCGGCTCGGCCTAAAGGAGTTGGAGACTGGGCTGGATGTCGAGATCATGGGGCTTGTCGGGACGTACACCGACCCCGGCACATCATCGCGTACAGCGACGGAGAGGTCGGTCGTCAGTTCAACGTGTGCTTCACCGCTCGTCTCGTCGCGGGCTCGCTCGCCGTATCCGACGAGTCCACCGCACTCCGGTTCGTGGCTCCCGCTGATCTGGACGCGCTGCCGATGCATCACACCCAGCGGCTGAGACTTCAGCACTTTCTGGAGCGGCGATCTGCGCCGTATTTGGGGTAGCCGGCACGCTGCTACCCCGGCATCGGATGTTGAGCCGTGACGGGGTAGCTCTCATGGGGGCGGTCCGGCGGGCTACCGCTGGTCGAAGACGCCTGTCGTGGTGCCCGCGAGGAATGCGCGCCAGTTGGCCGTGGCGAAGGTCAGCGCCGGTCCGACTGAAGACTTGCTGTCCCGTATCGCCATGGCACCGCCGAGGTGAGCGACCTCTATGCAGTTGCCGTTCCCGTTGCTGTAGCTGGATTTGAACCAGGGGGCCTCGGTGCGTTCGGTCCTGTGCATGTCCACCTGTCACTCCTGCGAACAGTCGTCGTGTCTGTCTGTTCCAGCGGGCGCCCGAAGGGAGTCGGGCGGCCCCGAGCTACGGCAACTCTCCACGACGCAGGGCGTCGACAAACATCTGTGCCCCCGTGCGGTGGAACAACAGAGCGGGCCCTGTCGGGTACTTGCTGTCCCGGACTGCTATGACCCGCTCGTTGACTATGCCGAACTCGACGCACTGTGCTCCGGTATCGGACCGCGATGACTTCCACCACGTCACAGGGAGTGTGGACGCGTCGTCGGTGTGGCTCATAGTTTTTCCCCTATCTCTGCGATGCGTTCCATCGACTCCTCGACCGACAACGCCGCCGCGCGCAACCGGTCGAAGCCGTCCCGGTAGACGGCAACCTGTTCGGGTTCCTCGGCGTACAGGGCAGCTATGAGGGTTCGGTATGGACGACATCGAGGTCGGCATGCTTCTCGAAGCCGGGCACGGAGTACGGTCGCCATGGGACGCCCCGAGGGCCCCTGACCTGCGTTCGGGCCAGGAGTCTGCTCACGTTGCGCCGGGCGTGGCCCTACCGCTGGTCGAAGACGCCTGCCGTGGTGCCCGCGAGGAAGGCACGCCAGTTGGCCGGGGCGAAGGTCAGTGCCGGTCCGGTTGGGTTCTTGCTGTCCCGCGTGGCGACGGTGCCGCCGACGATGTGCGCGACCTCGACGCAGTTGTGTTGCCCGTCGCTGTAGCTCGATGTGAACCAGCGGGCGTCTGTGAGGTCAGTCCTGTGCATGTCTTCCTGCCATATCCGTGATGAGGCGTCGTGACGCCTGCTCGTTGAGCGATGCCGCCCAGATGTCGCCGAACGCGCTTTCATAGCGTTCCACCTCGTTGGTCTTGTCCAGGTACAGACTGCCGGTGAAGCCGTCCACTTCGACTGTCGGGGGTTCCAAGTCGGTGCCGTCGCCCGTCACCGGAAAGCGGAGGATGATGAATGACTTGGTCAACATGCCTTGATGCAGCCCCGCGCTGAAGGGCACTACCCGCACTGTGACATGGGGCGGGTCGGACATCTTCGCGATGTGCGTCAGCTGCTGTGACATGACCTTCGGTCCGCCCACCGGGCGTTGTAGCACTGCCTCCCCCAGGACCACTCGGAACGAGGGCGGGTCAGTCATCCGGGTAAGGAGGGTCTGTCGCTGAACGCGCAGCTGCACCCGTCGTTCGATCTCTGCGGCGTCTTCGTGTGTGTTGTGAGTCTGAATGATGGCCTGTGCGTAAGCCTCGGTCTGGAGCAGGCCCGGTACCAAGTCGCTCTCGTACGAGGCCAGACTCGAAGCCGCCTCCTCCAGCCCGATGTAGACATCGAACCCCTCCGGGATCACGTCGCCATACGAGTGCCACCACCCCCGCGCCTTGGTCTCCTTGGCGAGGCCCATCAGCGCCTCGGTGAGATCTGACGGCGCTCCGTACACCTCGCACATGGTCTGTACGTCGTGACTGCGGAGTGAGGTCTGTCCGGTCTCGATGCGCCACATCTTCGCCTCGGACCACTCCAGTTGACGTGCTGCCGCACGCACCGTGAGCCGTGCGCGGTTACGTAGGTCGCGCAGATTCCTGCCGAGTTGACGCCTCGGCACCGTCGAACCGCTGGAGCGTTCAACCATCCGCTGTCCCTTCCCCTGCATTCAGTATGAACCACTCTCGGCACCCTGAATGAAAGCAGCGGAGCGCTACATTCGCAATGCGAATCATTAGTTCGATTGCTGCTTATCGAACACCCAAAGTGAAGTCTTGCACATTCTGGAATATGGGAGCACTCTAGGGGTCTCATCGCTCAGCGTGACAACACCGCTGCACAGTGGGCGTGTTGATGCTGCGTCATGCCCGCTGTCCCTACGCACAGGAGACAGGAGCCCGAAGCCATGACTGTCGCGGATCCGAGGACCTTAGAAGTCACCACCTGCTGTCAACCGCCCATGGGGCCGCCCCCGCAGCTCATGCTCGTCGGCACCCCCGAATCGGTCGCCGCCGCCCGCGCGTACACCGACGAGTTCGTCACCTTCCATGTCCCGGACATCGACAGTGACCGCCTGGACGACGTTCAGCTCGTCGTCTCCGAGCTGGTCACCAACGCCGTGCGGTACGGGACCGAGCCGGGTGACTCCCTGCTGCTCGTCCTGGACGCCGGGGCGGGGAAGGTGCGGATCGAGGTGCACGACCCGGTGCGGCGGGTGCCGAGGGCGAAGCCGGAGTCGGTGGAGCGGCAGCGGGGGCGCGGGCTCGTCATTGTCGAGGCGCTTGCGGAGTGGGGGACGGAGGACCGGCCGTTGGGCAAGGTCGTGTGGGCGGCGATGAGGTGGTGAGGCTTCTGGCGGCGAGGGCGGAAGGCGAGTGTCTGGTGCGGGGGCTGGTGGTGCGTGCGCTGCGGTGGGTGCTGGGGCGGCTGGTGTCCGGTCGCGCGCCGGAGGGGGCCGGATGAACCGAGAGGGCCTCACCCACCCCGTACCCGAACCCCACACCGCGCACTGCCTCCGCTGCCGCAGGCTCACCGCCGCGCCCGTGCCGATAGGGCGGGACCCCGTCGAGTACGCCTGTCCCGAGTGTGCGCCCGTGCTCACGCCGGGGCCGATACCCGACGAGGTCGCCGCGCGGTAGGCGTACGGCGGCCCCGCTCGGAGCGCACCCGGGCGGGGGCCGCGAACGCCGGACCAGGTGGCCCGGGCCCGCCTCCCGCGCCGGGTTCTCAGACGGGGCGCTGCGCCATGACGACCAGGCCAGGACCACGAGGACGCTGAACCATCCGAGAGGCCCTAGGCCGTGTATCGAAAGTGGATCTTGAGTTGTGATGATCACGGTTCATGGGGCGGGGAGATCTCACGGACGAGCAGTGGGCAACATTGGAGCCGTTGTTGCCGAGGGGCACGAGGGCGGGACGGCCGCCGGTCTGGCCTCGGCGGCGGTTGATCGACGGTATACGGTTCCGGGTTCGGACCGGAGTTCCATGGCGGGACGTCCCCGTTGAGTACGGACCGTGGAGCCGGATCTACGACCTGTTCCGCCGATGGCAGCGGAACGGCACCTGGCAGCGGATCCTCACCCGGCTCCAGTCCCTGGCCGACGCGAAGGGGGAGATCGTGTGGGACCTGAGCGTCGATTCCACCGTCTGCCGCGCCCATCAGCATGCGGCCGGGGCTCGCAAGCAGGGCGACCTGCAGAAGGAACCACCGGGCGGCATTTTCGCCGAGCCCTATGATCACGGGCTGGGAAGATCACGCGGCGGGTTCACCACCAAGCTGCACCTGGCCGTCGAACAGGGCCAGAAGCCCATGTCGATCGTGGTGACGGCCGGGCAGCGCGGGGACTCGCCGCAGTTCGAGCCGGTGCTGGATAAGGTCCGAGTGCCCCGCATCGGGCCGGGCCGACCACGCGTCCGTCCCGATCGGGTGCGGGCCGACAAGGCGTACGCCTCTCGCAGAAACCGCGCCTACCTGCAGCGCCGCGGGATCCGCTGCACCATCCCTAACAAGGCAGACCAGGCGCGCAACCGCCGGAAGCTTGGTTCTCGTGGCGGTCGGCCGCCCTATTTCGACCCGGCCGACTACCGTGAGCGTCACGCGGTCGAGTGCGGGATCAACCGCCTCAAGAGGCACCGTGCTGTCGCCACGCGCTTCGACAAGCTGGCGGTTCGCTACGAGGCGACCGTCCTCGTAGCGACCATCAACGAGTGGCTGTGAGCAGCGTCTTCGTGAATCGCTGGTGGTCTTTCACTGATCCTTCGCTTCGAATGCCTGGGCGACGGCCAGGCTGTCCTCATAGATATGGTGCCGGGTGACAAGGCCGTCTACGACGGTGAGATGCAGAGCGAACCGCGCCTTGTAGGCACGTCCGGTGGGCCGGGCGGTCTGACGGATCTCGCCCAGCACGACCGCGTCGCTTCCGTCGACAAGGATGCGCTCGACCTCAGTCGCCACGTGCTCCGGCACGTGGTACTCGGCAAGCTCGCGATAGTGGGCGGCCGCGTCGGCCCGGGTGGACCGGTGGCGGATCCACGGCGTGGCGGTACGGCCGTGCTCGGCCTCCGGCCAGTCGAGCTTCCAATCACCCTGCTCGGCATACAGCTCGGCGATGCGCTCGGGGTTGCCCTCGCCAATTCTGCGCAGCAACTCCTCAACCACAGTGCGCGTGTTGGTAGGTGTGGCTATGGACATGGCTGACCTCTCCGTCCTGGTCCGCGTCCTCCGACGCGGAGAGATCACCAATCCTGCCAGCATGGGCGCGCCGAGACGATTACCTCGGACGTAAGGCGAACAGATCACCAAGATCCACTTTCGATACACGCCCTAGGACCGGCGCCCGCCGAACTGCCAGTTGTGCACCTCGATGTCGGCGTACCGGTCCGGGGCCAGGATGGCGCGTGCCGTGTCCGGGTCCGGTGCCTGAACCAGCGCCGCCGTGCCGAGCCAGGTGGTGCCGGTGTCGGACAGCAGTGGCCCATAGGCGATCACCTCGTCCTGGGCGGGCGGCGCCGCGAGGTCGGCGGCCGGCCCTGTGCCGAGGCCGAGCACCAGATACCGATTGCCGCCGGTCGGGCCGCCGGGGAAGTCCCACATGGTGCGCCCCAGCGTGTTGCGCCACCGTCGCAGCAGCACGTCCCGGTAGGCGCCGGCCTGGTAGTTCGGCTCGTCGAAGGCGAAGGTGCGGGCAGCGGCGGGATCGGGCAGGTCGACGATGTGCACGCTTCCGGTGGGTGTCTCGCCGTCGTCGGCGAGGGTCGGGCCCCGGGCGATCATCTCCTTGGCGTACTGGTCCATATAGGACCAGTGCTCTTCCAGTAGCTCGTCGCGCAGCGGCACGGAGCCGGGCCGGTCGCGGTGGTAGCAGAGGTATTCCATGCCCAAGGATCTCTTTTCGGAAGTGACCAGGTCGAGCGGGTTTCACGGCGGCGATACGTCAGCAGCACGAGCACCATACGAGAGCACGAGAGCACGACAGCCGTGTGACAGCCGGGCGGCCGCCGCACCGCCGGGCGCCCGGCCCCGTCCGGAGCGCACCCGGGCGGGGCCGTACACAGCCGCAAACAAGTCAGCCGCGCAGTTCGTCCGCCACCAGTTCCGCGATCTGGACCGCGTTCAGGGCCGCGCCCTTGCGGAGGTTGTCGTTCGACAGGAACAGCGCGAGACCGTGCTCCACCGTCTCGTCGACACGGATGCGGCCGACGTACGAGGCGTCCTTGCCCGCGGCCTGGAGGGGAGTCGGGATGTCGGACAGCTCGACGCCGGGCGCCGAGGACAGCAACTCGGTCGCCCGCTCCACGCTCAGGGGGCGCTCGAAGCGGGCGTTGACCTGGAGGGAGTGGCCGGAGAAGACGGGGACGCGGACGCAGGTGCCGGAGACCTTCAGCCCGGGGATCTCCAGGATCTTGCGGGACTCGTTGCGGAGCTTCTGCTCCTCGTCGGTCTCGAAGGAGCCGTCGTCGACGAGGTTGCCCGCGAGGGGGACGACATTGAAGGCGATGGGGCGCTGGTAGACACCGGGCTCGGGGAAGTCGACGGCCTCGCCGTCGTGGGTCAGCTCGGTGGCGCGCTCGTAGGTCCCCTTGATCTGGCCGTCGAGTTCGGCGACGCCCGCCAGGCCGGAGCCGGAGACGGCCTGGTAGGTGGTGGTGACCAGGGAGGTGAGGCCCGCCTCCTGGGCCAGCGGCTTCAGGACGGGCATCGCGGCCATGGTGGTGCAGTTCGGGTTGGCGATGATCCCCTTGGGGCGGTCCTTGACCGCGTGCGGGTTGACCTCGGAGACGACGAGGGGCACCTCGGGGTCCAGCCGCCAGGCGGAGGAGTTGTCGATCACGACGGCGCCCTGTCCTGCGACCTTCGCGGCCAGCGCGCGGGAGGTCGCGCCGCCCGCCGAGAACAGGACGATGTCCAGGCCGGTGTAGTCGGCGGTGGAGGCGTCCTCGACCGTGATCTCGCGGCCCTCCCACTCGATGGTGGAACCGGCCGAACGGGCCGAGGCGAACAGCCGCAGCTCGTCGGCGGGGAACTTCCGCTCGGCGAGGATGCTGCGCATGACCGTGCCGACCTGACCGGTGGCTCCGACGATTCCGACCCTCACGGACGTCTCCTTTGTGCCTTTTGTGCTGATTGGTGACCTGGGTGTCGTTCCATGATGCGTATGTCCCGGGCCGCCTTGTCCAGTCCATTGTCCAGGGAGTGGATGGTGTGACACGGGACACGCGAAGAGGGCACGGGAAAGGGCGGGCGCCCGTGTCCGGACGCCCGCCCCCAGCCGTACGGAGAACGGCTACGGGGTGACCTTCTCGATCACCACGCTGCCCGCGCCCGCGGAGGTCCCGCGCGCGTTCACCAGCCGGGCCTCGCCGAAGAACCGGCGGCCCTCCGGAGCCGGACCGGCCACCACGACATCCGCGCTGACCTGCGCGGACTCGCCCGGCGCCAGCTTGACCGACGAAGCCGGGTCCACCTTCAGCTCGCCCAGCGACGGCGCGAAGAACACATCGCGGTAGTCATAGGCGGTCGTCCCGGCCGGGACGGAGTAGCCGTCGACCACGAAGGTGTACGTGCCCGGCGCGGGCTTCGTCAGGGAGACGGCCTCCTCCGAGTCCGCGTCCGCGGCCTGGCCGACCGGCACACCGTTGCGCAGGACCGTCAGATCCAGATCCGCCCGGGTGTCGGAGACCGCGCCGATGGCGACGTCCAGCCGCTCGACGCCCGCGCCGAGCACCAGGGTCGTCACCTGCTGCTCACCGTCCTTGATCGACGGCCGGGCGACCTTGGCGGAGCCCAGCGGGCCGCCCGCGAGCTTGCCGTCGATGGCGGCGAAGCCGTTGGTGGCCTTCCACCCGACGGCGGCCGGGGTGCCGACCTTCGCCTCGGGGAGCGTCTGGACGGCCGGGGTGAAGTCGGCGCCCAGCAGGGAGACGTCCAGCTTGTACGGGTTGTTCAGCAGCGGAGACGTACGCCGCGACTCCACTTCGATCTCCCAGACGCCCGGGACCGGATTGTCGTACGACCGCAGATCCGGGCGGCACTTGTTCGAGGGGCTCGTGTAGTTCGGGTAGCAGTAGATCGTCGCGCTGTCCTCCATCTGCACCCCGTACGGGTGGATGGAAATGAACCGCGTCTGGCTGCCCGCGGCGAGCGAGCCGAGCGCGACCTCCAGGGTCTTCGCGCCCTCCGGCACCGTCACGAAGTACGACCGGTGGCTGTTGCGCTGCACCGAGGAGGTGTCCGAGAAGGTGTACCCGGGCTTCGCCAGCGGGGTGGACGCCACCACGGTCGTCAGGATCTGCTTGTCGACGCCCTCGGTGCGCGGGTCGTCCGCCTCCAGGATCGCGCTGTGCACCCCGGCCGATGCCGGCCGGGCCTGGACGGAGACGGTCACCGGCTCGTTCAGCGGCAGCCGGACCCGGTCGCCGCCCGCGAGCCGGAAGGCACCGCCGTTGTTGCGCCACTCCAGATCGTGCCAGAGCGCGCCCTTGGGGCCGCTGGTCCGGGTGATCGTGACGTCGTACGTCTTCGACCGGCCGACCGTCAGGCCACCCTCGCGGTCGTAGAGCCCGGTGCCGAAGCCGGGCGTCTTCAGCGCGAAGTCGATCGCCGTGTCGACGGGTGCCTTGACGCTGTACTCGTGCGCCGAGACTCCGTCCTCGATGGTCTCCCAGGCGTCCACGACATCGATGAGACCGGCGCCCTGCTCATGCGCCTTCACTCCGGGGATCCGGGTGGCGGTGCTGGTGAGCGCGGTGCGCAGCTTGGCCGGGGTCAGCTCGATACCGCGCTGCTTCGCGGCCGAAAGCAGCAGCGCGCTCGCGCCCGCCACCTGCGGCGAGGACATCGAGGTGCCCTGGATCATCGAGTAGCCGGGCGGCAGCGGATAGCCGGCCTCCGCGACCGAGCCCCCCGCCTGCCAGGTCTGGGTGGTCTGGATCGCCGCGCCAGGTCCGGTGACGGTGGGGGCGAAGCCGCCGTCCGCGCGCGGGCCGCGCGAGGAGAACGGCAGCAGGGCGTACTTCTTCCGCACCTCGGAGCCGTAGTTCGCCGCCCAGGTCTCCCGGGAGATCGACGCGGCGACGGAGATCGCCTTGTCGGCGACGCCCGGGTCACCGACGGTGTTGACGCCGGGCCCGTCGTTCCCCGCGGAGATCACGAGCTGGACGCCGTAGAGGTCGATGAGCCGTGTGTACAGCTCCGCGCGCGCGTTGTTGCCGTCGTTGAGCGCGGGCAGACCGCCGATGGAGATATTGACGATGTCCACACCGCGGTTGACGACCAGATCCGCGAGCCCCTCGGTCAGCGCGATATTGGTGCAGCCGCCGGACCAGGTGCAGGCGCGCGACGAGACCAGTTTGGCGCCGGGCGCGGCGCCGTTCATCTTCCCGCCGAAGAGACCGTTGGCGGCGGTGATACCGCCGACGTGGGAGCCGTGGGAGCCCTCGATGACCCCGATGCTGACGTAGTCGGCCTTCGCGCCCGCGGCGTTGTAGACCACGTCCTTACGGACCTCGATCACAAACGGAATGCGCTCGGCGATCGGGGTCGCCGGGTCGTCCGTGCCGAAGTACCCGATCTGGAAGCCGTCCTTGTACGGCTTCAGCGCCTGGTCGTTGGTGAAGTCGGCGTCGTTGTCCAGATCGACCCGGACGGTTCCGGCCGCCGGGTCGTACAGCATCGCCCACCGGTCGGTGGTGTCGCCGTCCCGGTTGAGGTCACCCGCCATATCGCCGCCGAGGGTGGCGTTCTCGGCGAAGGTGTTGAACTTGTAGCTGCCCGCCGGAGCCGTGTACGTACGGCCGTTGACGGCGAACGTCGGCCCGGTGGCCTCGGTCAGCATCTGCCGCCAGGTGCCGTCGCGGTCGGCTACCGGGTCGGTCGCGGTCACCCAGTCGACGATCTTGCGCTCGCCGGTCGTCGTCTTCTGGAGCGCCGGATGGGCGACATCGATCCCGGAGTCCAGGATGCCGATGGTCACGCCCCGGCCGTCGTAGGTGGGGTTCTTCTTGACGAGATCGACCGCGCCGGTCTCGAAGGAGGGGTTGTACGGGTTCTTCGCGGGGGTGTTCTTCCCGGGGGCCGGGTACGCCGCGGTCTGCTTCCCGGCCGTGGGCGCCGACTTCGCCGCGTCCCCGGGCGCCGGGTCCTCGCGCTTGATCTCGTGCTTGAGGTCGATGCCCCGCACACTGGACAGCTCGGCGGCGGCCTTGAGGGCCGACTCGGCCCTCGCCGTGGGAATGGTCGCCCGGACATAGCCGAGCCTGTCGAACGTCCTGCCGACCACGGCGCCCTCGACGGCGTCGAGCTGACCGCTGACCTGCTCGGTCGCGCCCGGGGTGGTGGCGACCATGACGGTGACGTTCTTGTCGCCCTTGGCCTCGGCCTCGGCGAGCAGCTTCTCGTCGGCCGTGCCGATCTTGTCGGAGGCCGTCGCCGCCTTGACGTCCGCGCCCGGATCGGCGGCGGGGGCGCCCGCGAACACGGAGTTCGTGCCTACCGCCACCAGCGCGGCCACGATCGACGCCGCGGCGGCGATACGGACCGCCCGTCTGCGCCCTGGTGGTCTGTGCCCTGATGCGGAGTCTCCGGATATGGAGCTCTGGGACTGGGGGGTCATCAGCATCCCTGTTGGTGAAAGAGACGTTTCCCGGTGGGTGAGCAATCGGTCCGGATTTCGGTGCCGGATGACCGCTGAGCCTTTCGCACCTGTCCCGACTTTGTGGAGAGTTGACCGACTCGTGATGTGGGCATGGCAGAAATCCGCCAGGGCGGTCCCTCCGCCACTGGGGACGAACAGGGAGGTACCCAAACATCTGACAAGGTGTCCGGGAAATGGCCGACAGTGGCTCAACCCGGGAGCGCGGGGCAACGCGCACCGCTCCGGCGGAGTCCTCCTCGCCGATCGCAATCGAAGTCGAAGTCGAAGTCGAAGCCGACAACAGGGAGCTGAAATGCCGGTAGGTACGGGAGACGGGGCCAGCCCAGCGGGCACGGGAGACGCGATGCACCGAGGTGGTACGGGGGAGACGGTCCCGCTGGGTGGCGCGGGCGAGGCGGTGCGCTCCGGTCGTACGGTCAGCCGGGACGGCGCGGGAGGCACGCCCCGCCCGGGACGTACGGTCCGCCCGGGACGTACGGTCCGCGCGGCGCTGATCGCGGCGGTGGCCGCCGTCGCCACGGGCGCTCTGGTGACACCCGCCGTCGCCGCCCCCACGGCGACCGGCGGCCATGAGGCCACCCAGCGGGCCATCGAAGCCGTCGTACGCGAGGGAGTGCCCGGCGTCGTCGCACAGGCGCGGGACGACGACGGAGCGTGGAGCGGCACCGCGGGGGTCGGGAACCTGGACACCGGGCGCGAGCGTTCACCGGACGACCGGTATCGCATCGCGTCCATCACCAAGACCTTCGTCGCCACCGTTGTCCTCCAACTGGAGGCCGAAGGCAGACTCGACCTCGACGACACCGTGGAGCACTGGCTCCCCGGAGTGGTCCGGGGCAACGGCCACGACGGCCGGGAGATCACCCTGCGCCAGTTGCTCAACCACACCAGCGGTGTCTACAGCTATACGGAGGCCCCGGTGATCCAGGACCAGTTCTTCGGCCCCGGCTTCCTCCGGCACCGCTATGACACCTGGAAACCGGGGGACCTGGTCGGCCTCGCCATGGGGCACAAGCCGTACTTCGCCCCCGGCGCGGGCTGGCGGTACTCCAACACCAACTACACACTGGCCGGGATGGTGATCGAGAAGGCCACCGGCCGTTCCTACGGCGCCGAGATCGAGCGCCGCATCCTGCGCCCGCTGAAGCTGCGTGCCACCTCCGTACCGGTCACCGACCACCGGATGCCGCGCCCCGCGAGCCGGGCGTACTCCAAGCTCTCCGAGGACCCCAAGGCGAAGATCCACGATGTGACCGAATTGAACCCCTCGGCGGCCGGGGCGGCCGGTGGGATGATCTCGGACTCCGGTGATCTCCAACGATTCGTCCGGGCGCTGCTGAAGGGCCGGCTGCTCCCGCCGGAGCAGCTGAAGGAGATGACCACGACCGTCGCGGTCGACCCCCGGCTGCCGGAAATCCGGTACGGCCTCGGGCTGATGCGGCAGAAGCTGAGCTGTGGCGTGGAGGTCTGGGGCCACGACGGCGGAATCCACGGCTCCTCCTCCCGGGCTCTCGCCACCCGGGACGCCGGCCACTCACTGGCGCTGAACATCAACGGCGACTGGGCCGGGGACGCCGGGCCGGTGACCGAGGCGGAGTTCTGCGGATGACCTGGTTCCGCCGGTGACGCTGCCGCCCGCCCCGCTGAGCCGCCGCAGGCCCCAGCTCAGCGGGGCAGCACCACCACATACGCCGCCGGCTCCCGGTCGCCCGACGCCATCAGGGCGGTCCGTACCACCATCGCCTGCTGTTCCGGCGACTCCCGCAGCTTCCTCGGGGTGAGGTGGACGACGGTGATGCCAAGCCGCTCCAGGTGCTCCCGCTTACGGGCGTACTCCGACCACGTCACATCCTCGTCGCGCCGAGGGGAGCGGGTGTCCAACTCGACCGCGACGGACTGTTCGGGCCAGTAGGCGTCCACCCCGCCGAGATGGGGCCCGCCCGGCAGCCGGAGGTCCACGTTCCAGACAGGCGCGGGCAGCCCGTGCTCGCGCACCAGCGTGTAGAGGTGCTCCTCGGCGAGGGCCCGGCCCTCCGCGAGCAGGGAATCCACCGCGTCCACCACATGCGGCCGGTCCAGCAGCCGCGCCCGGCTCAACTCGGTGACGACAGCAGCTGGTTCGCAGTGCCCGTCCCGTACGGCCTCCGCCAGCAGCAGCCGTACGGCATGGGGGTCCGACAACTGCGTGACGGCATCGGCCAGCGCCCGCGCCACGGGGGCCACCGGCATCCCCGTGATCATCTCGGCCACCGGCATGACCTGTGCCCGGACGATCCGCGCGCACCCGGTCGACCGCAGCCTGCGGGTACGGGGCACGAGCACATCGATCCCGGCCAGCCCCCGCAGCGGCGGCGCCGACGAGAACTGGCGCAGTGCGAGCGCGGCCAGCCCGGTGATCATGACTTCGCCGTACGGGGCCGGACCGCCCCCGCGTCCCCCCTGCGTGGGAATCACCGGCCGCCCGGCGTACAACAGCGCCGCGTGCAGCCGCTCCTCGCTCGTCGCCACTCCCGCGTGCAGCAGATACACCCCCGGCAGCAGCGCCTGCCAGGGGCCGCCGGGCCGGCAGCGGGCGGTGACCTGGGCGGGGGTGATTCCGTGCTCCCGGAGCTGGGCGGCGGACAGGACACGGAGCTGAGCGGCGGAGAGGTGGGCGAGGGGGAGGGGGGAGAGCGGGGTGTTGTGGGTCATGCCGGGGGGATGCCCGCGCGGGTGGGGGGTGCTAACCGCTGTTACACGCTCGTCGACAATTCAGGACAACCACGTCCTAAAGTACGGGCGTTCGACTGCCGAGTATCCTCCCGCCGGGATTACCGTTTCCGCAGGCCGCGCCCCCTGCGCGCCCCTCTCCCGGCCGCTCCCCGAGCCGCCTGCGCACCCTCCCGGCCGCCGCCCCCGCGCCGCGTCGCGCCGCATCGTTTCGCCGGGGGCGGGCGGCCGGGCCCGCCCCGGTCCTACCCGGCGGCGTCGCGGGACTGGGCGCGCAGGGCGCGGGAGAGGTCGTCGCGGGCCTCAAGGACCAGGCGGCGCAGGGCGGGTGGCGCGTCCTCGTGCGCGGCCAGCCACGCGTCCGCCGCCGGCATGGCGTCCGCGCCCTGGAGCGAGGGGAACAGCCCCCGCACCACATCCATCCCGATCTGGATCGACCGCTCCTCCCACACCCGCCCGATCACCGCGAAGTACCGCGGCGCGTACGGCGCGAGCAGTTCCCGCTGCCCCGCCCGCACCATGCCCGAAATCGTCGCCAGCACCAGCGTGTTGGAGAGCGTGTCCGAATCCACGACCCGCGCCCACGCCTCCTCCTTGACGGCCGCCGACGGGCGGGCGGCCAGACAGCGGACCTGGTGGCGCTCGCCGGACGCGGTGTCGTCGCGGGCCAGTTCGGCGGCGATACGGGCCTCGTCGGCGCGGCCGTGCGCGGCCAGCGGTTCCAGCAGGGCCCAGCGCAGCTCCTGGTCGACGTCCAGTCCGTCGATCCTCGCGGTCCCGGCCAGCAGCCCCTCCAGCAACTGGAGATCCGCCGCCGACTCGGCGACGGACGCGAAGAACCGCGCCCAGGTGAGCTGGTGCTGGCTCCCCGGCGCGGCCTGCCGCAGTTCCTTCAGCGCCCCATCGGCGAGCAGCCGCCCGCCCTCCGCACGCCAGGCGGGCGCGGCGTAGTGGGCGAGCGCCGTGTGCGTCCAGGTGTGCAGCATCTGGAGCACCCCGATGTCCGACTCGCGGCCCGCGAACCTGAGCACCAGATCCACGAAGTCCCTGGCCGGCATCAGCGCGTCCCGGGTCAGGTTCCACATCGCGGACCAGCACAGGGCGCGCGCCAGCGGATCGTTGAGGTCGCCGAGCGAGGCGCGCAGGGTGTCCAGCGAGCCCTCGTCGAACCGGATCTTGCAGTAGGTGAGATCGTCGTCGTTCACCAGCACCAGATCGGGGCGCTCGGCGCCCGTCAGCTCCGCCACGACCGTGCGCGCACCGGTCACATCGGCCTCGGTACGGGCGTACCGCACCAGCTCCGTGCCCTCGCGCCGGTAGAGCCCGACGGCCACCCGGTGCGGACGCGGGGTGCCGCCGTCCTGGAGCACCGCCAGCTCGGTGATCCGGCCACCGGCGTCACAGGTCACCACGGGCGTCAGGGAGTTGACCCCGGAGGTCTCCAGCCAGGAGCGCGACCACTCGGCCATGTCCCGCCCGGATGTCTCCTCCAGGATCGACAGCAGATCGCCGAGCCGGGTGTTCCCGTACGCGTGCCGCTTGAAGTAGCGCCGCGAGCCCTCCAGGAACGCGTCCTCCCCGGCGTACGCCACGAGCTGCTTCAGCACGGAAGCGCCCTTGGCGTAGGTGATGCCGTCGAAGTTGAGCTTGGCGTCCTCCAGATCGCGGATGTCGGCGGTGACCGGATGGGTGGACGGCAGCTGGTCGGCGCGGTACGCCCATGCCTTGCGGTTGTTGGCGAAGGTGGTCCAGCCGTTGGTGAAGCGGGTCGCGCCGACCAGCGCGTACGAGCCCATGAAGTCGGCGAAGGACTCCTTGAGCCACAGATCGTCCCACCACACCATGGTGACGAGATCGCCGAACCACATGTGCGCCATCTCGTGGAGGATGGTGGTCGCGCGGCGCTCGTACGACGCCTGGGTGACCTGGCCGCGGAAGATGTACTCCTCGCGGAAGGTCACACAGCCGGGGTTCTCCATCGCGCCGAGGTTGTACTCGGGGACGAACGCCTGGTCGTACTTCCCGAAGGGGTACGGGTAGTCGAACCGGTCGTGGAAGAAGTCCAGCCCCTGCTTCGTCACACGGAAGATCTCCTCCGCGTCGAAGTGCCGGGCGAGCGCCTTGCGGCACAGCGCGCCGAGGGGGATCTCCAGCGTGGCCGGTCCGGCGGAGTCCCCGGAAGTGCCGGAGGTGCCGGAAGTTTCGGAAGTGCCGGAAGTGCCCCCGTCCAGTCTCCGCGTGTAGACATCCGTCTCGTAGTGGTACGGACCGGCCACGACCGCCGTGATGTACGTGGAGATCGGCAGGGTCTCGGCGAACCGCCACGTCACCCCGCCGTCGGTCCGGTCCGACCGCTCGCCCGCGCCGTTGCTCCAGACGGTCCACTCCTCGGGGGCGGTCACCTCGAACCGGAAGGGTGCCTTCAGATCCGGTTGTTCGAAATTGGCGAAGACCCGGCGGGCGTCGGCCGGCTCGTACTGCGTATAGAGGTAGACCTCGCCGTCCTCCGGGTCGACGAACCGGTGCAGCCCCTCGCCCGTACGGCTGTAGGCGCACTGCGCGTCCACGATCAGCACATTGTCCTCGGCGAGCGCGTCGAGCGCGATCCGCGAGCCGTCGAAGACGGCGGCCGGGTCCAGCTTCTCGCCGTTGAGGCGCACGCTCGTGACGGAGGGGGCGATCAGATCGGCGAAGGTGGCGGCGCCCGCCCGCGCGGCGCGGAAGCGGATCGTCGTCACCGAACGGAAGGTGCGCGGCCCCGGGGCCCCCTCGGGTGGCTCACCGACCGCGGAACGCAGATCGAGGACCACCTCGTACCCGTCGACGGTTACCAGCGCGGCCCGCTGACGGGCCTCGTCGCGGGACAGATTCTCACCGGGCACGTGCGGCTCCTTCGTGTCTTGTTCGAACGGCACCGATCCTGCCATGCGGCCCTGACGGCGGGTATCCGGGAATCGGCCCGGGGCCGGAGGTGTTGTCGCGTTCAGGCGGGTTCCGTGCATGGCGGGGTCTTCGAGGGCTCGTATCGGTCTCGTGACTCCGATGGCTCTCAGGCCCGCATGACCCGTATCGCTCAATTCGTTTCCATAACGCCTGTACGAGGAGAGAGATGTCCGACAACGGCAAGACCCCGGTGGACTTCTGGTTCGACCCGGTGTGCCCCTGGGCCTGGATGACCTCCCGCTGGATGCTGGAGGTGGAGAAGGTCCGCGATATCGAGGTCCGCTGGCATGTGATGAGCCTGACCGTGCTGAACGAGGACAGACTCGATGAGATTCCTGAGCAGTACCGCGAGGGCTTGAAACAGGCGTGGGGTCCGGTCCGGGTCGCCATCGCGGCCCAGCAGCTGCACGGTGACGCGGTGCTCGGCAAGCTCTACACCGCGTTCGGCACCCGTTTCCACAATCAGGACGAGGACGTGACCCCCGAGTCGATCGCCGGGGCGCTGGCGGACGCCGGTCTCCCCGCCGACCTCGCCGATTACGCGGACAAGGACACCTACGACACCGAACTGCGGGCCTCCCACCAGGAGGGCATCGACAAGGTCGGCCAGGATGTCGGCACCCCGGTCATCGCGGTCCCGGGCGCGGACGGCGCGCAGATCGCGTTCTTCGGCCCGGTCGTCACGCCGGCGCCGCAGGGCGAGGAGGCGGCGAAGCTGTGGGACGGGACGCTGCTGGTGGCGTCCATTCCGGGCTTCTACGAGATCAAGAGGACGCGGACGGCCGGTCCGGACTTCTCGAACCTCTGACCCCCGGTCCGGTGTCCCGGGCCATGGCCCGGTTCCGTGTCCCGGTTCCGGAGCTGGTCCCGTATCCCGGTTCCGTAGCCAGTCCCGTGTCCCGGCCCGTATACGGAAGTGCCCCCGCGAGTC
>NZ_JBSGUP010000016.1:0-34418 GCF_053607985.1 Streptomyces sp. NPDC055078 | reverse complement strand
GTCCAGGACCGGGCCGACCCGCCCGGCAGCCGCCCGGTCCGCCGCACCCGACCGGTGCGGCGGGCACCATGGGCAGACGAGCGCTCCACGCGCTCACGAGTGGCCATGTGCACCCACGGGTGCCACGGGCGTTCGACCGTGCTCATGAGCACTCATGGATGCTGTACGGACGCACCGGACGGGTCCGGCCTCGGTCCGGCGGCGCCCTGCCGTGCCCGGCCCGGACGCACCAACCAGCGGGTACGGACGGACCGGACGTACAACCCGGACATACGGACCGGGCATACGGACCGGACGTACGGACCGGACGTACAGCCCGGCCCGGTCGGCACATCCGGTACCGGTCGGCACATCCGGTCCCGGCCGGACGGGAGGTACCGGCCGGCGGGAAGGTACCGGCCGGCCCGGACGCGTACGGCCGGACCAGCCCCTACCCGCCCGAACACCCATACGTATCCACGGTCATTCCGCCCAGTTCTTTCCGCCCACCGAGTGAACGCGGACAGGAGGGGCCATGCCCCCAGCCCGCCAGTCGTCGACTGAGCAGTTACAAAGAGCTGACGAAACTTACGAAATCGGCATATATCTGAAACAACCTCACAACGTCCTGCCCAAACAGCCCTCAGGTGAGCCCATGATCGGTCGTATCCCCGTCCTGGACGTCAGCCCCCAAGTCGACTGCGGCAGGAGGCCCGCGAAAGCCGTCGTCGGCGAGACCTTCCAGGTCAGCGCCACCGTGTTCCGCGAGGGGCACGACGCCGTCGCCGCCAATGTCGCGCTGCGCGACCCCAGCGGCCGGCCCGGCCCCTGGACCCCCATGCGGGAGCTGGCCCCCGGCACCGACCGCTGGGGTGCCGACATCACGCCGGACGCCGTGGGCCGCTGGAGCTACGCCGTCGAGGCGTGGAGCGATCCGGTCACCTGCTGGCTCCACCTGGCACGGATCAAGATCCCGGCGGGCATCGACACCGCGCTGGTGCTCCAGGAGGGCGCGGAGCTGTACGAGCGGGCCGCCGCCGGGGTGCCCAAGGGCGACGGCCGGGAGACGGTGCTCGCGGTGGTCGACGCGCTGCGGGACACGGCCCGCCCGGCCGCCGCCCGGCTCGCCGCCGCCCTCGCCCCCGGCGCCGGCGCCGTCCTCGCCCGCCATCCGCTGCGCGAACTGGTGACGGTCTCCCGGCCGTTGCCCCTGCTGGTGGAGCGGCGGCGGGCCCTGTACGGCTCCTGGTACGAGCTGTTCCCGCGTTCCGAGGGCGCGGTGCTCACCGAGGGCGCCCCGCCGGTCTCCGGCACCTTCCGCACCGCCGCCGAGCGGCTGCCCGCCGTCGCCGCGATGGGCTTCGACGTGGTCTATCTGCCCCCCGTCCACCCCATCGGCACCACCTTCCGCAAGGGCCCCAACAACAGCCTCTCCCCCGGCCCGCACGATGTCGGCGTCCCCTGGGCCATCGGCTCCCCGGACGGTGGCCATGACGCGCTCCACCCCGACCTCGGCACCTTCGAGGACTTCGACCACTTCGTGGCCACCGCCCGCGCCCTGCGGATGGAGGTCGCCCTCGACTTCGCGCTTCAGTGCTCGCCCGACCACCCCTGGGTGCGCGAGCACCCGGAGTGGTTCCGCCACCGGGCCGACGGCTCGATCGCGTACGCCGAGAACCCGCCGAAGAAGTACCAGGACATCTACCCCATCGACTTCGACACCGATATGCGCGGTCTTGTCCAGGAGACCCTGCGGGTGCTGCGGCTGTGGATGGCGCACGGCGTACGGATCTTCCGGGTGGACAACCCGCACACCAAGCCCGTGGTCTTCTGGGAACAGGTGCTCGCGGACATCAACCGCACCGACCCCGATGTGATCTTCCTGGCCGAGGCGTTCACCCGCCCGGCGATGATGCGCGCTCTGGCGGGCGTCGGCTTCCAGCAGTCGTACACCTACTTCACCTGGCGCACCGGCAAGCACGAGCTGACGGAGTACCTCACCGAGCTGTCCGGCGAGACCGCCTCGTACATGCGTCCCAATTTCTTTGTGAACACCCCGGACATCCTGCACGCCTATCTCCAGCAGGGCGGCCGGCCGGCCTTCGAGGTGCGGGCGGTGCTGGCGGCGACGCTGTCGCCGAGCTGGGGCGTGTACGCGGGGTACGAGCTGTGCGAGAACACCCCGGTCAGGGCGGGCAGCGAAGAGTACCTGGACTCCGAGAAGTACGAACTGCGCCCGCGCGACTGGGAGTCCGCCGAGCGCGAGGGCCGTACGATCGCACCCCTGATCACCACCCTCAACCGGATCAGACGCCGTAACCCCGCGCTCCAGCAACTGCGCGACATCCACTTCCACCCCACGGACAACGAGGCGGTCATCGCGTACTCGAAGCGGTCCGGGCGCTCCGGCTCGAACACGGTCCTCGCCGTCGTCAACCTCGACCCCCACCACACCCAGGAAGCCACGGTCTCGTTGGACATGCCGCGACTCGGCCTCGCCTGGCATGAGTCCGCACCGGTGCGCGACGAGCTCACCGGCGAGACCTATCACTGGGGCAGAGCCACATATGTGCGCCTGGAGCCGGGCCTCAGGCCCGCGCACATCGTCGTTCTGCGACCGTCCCCGCCGACCGGAGGGTCACCCACATCATGATCGTCAACGAGCCCGTGCACGACCTGTTCGAGGACACCCCGGCCAAGGACCGGGATCCCGACTGGTTCAAGCGGGCGGTCTTCTACGAAGTCCTTGTGCGGTCCTTTCAGGACAGCAACGGGGACGGCGTCGGAGACCTCAAGGGCATCACCGCCAAGCTCGACTATCTCCAGTGGCTGGGAGTCGACTGCCTCTGGCTGCCGCCGTTCTTCAAGTCCCCCTTGCGGGACGGCGGTTACGACGTCGCCGACTACACATCGGTACTGCCGGAGTTCGGCGATCTCGCCGACTTCGTCGAGTTCGTGGACGCCGCCCACCAGCGCGGTATGCGGGTCGTCATCGACTTCGTCATGAACCATACGAGCGATCAGCACGAGTGGTTCCAGCAGTCCCGCAGCAACCCGGACGGTCCCTACGGCGACTATTACATCTGGGCGGACGACGACAAACAGTTCCGGGACGCCCGGATCATCTTCGTCGACACAGAGACGTCGAACTGGACCTTCGACCCCGTACGGGGGCAGTACTACTGGCACCGGTTCTTCTCCCACCAGCCGGATCTCAACTATGAGAACCCGGCCGTCCAGGAGGAGATCATCTCGGCCCTGCGCTTCTGGCTGGACCTGGGCATCGACGGCTTCCGGCTGGACGCCGTGCCCTACCTCTACCAGCAGGAGGGCACCAACTGCGAGAACCTCCCCGCCACCCACTCCTTCCTCAAACGGGTCCGCAAGGAGATCGACGCGCACTACCCCGACACCGTGCTGCTCGCCGAGGCCAACCAGTGGCCGGAGGATGTCGTCGACTACTTCGGCGACTACCGGCAGGGCGGCGACGAATGCCATATGGCATTCCACTTCCCGGTGATGCCGCGCATCTTCATGGCGGTCCGGCGGGAGTCCCGCTACCCGGTCTCGGAAATCCTCGCCAAGACCCCGGCGATTCCGCAGAACTGCCAGTGGGGCATCTTCCTGCGCAACCACGACGAGCTGACCCTCGAAATGGTCACGGACGAAGAGCGCGACTACATGTACGCGGAGTACGCCAAGGACCCCAGGATGCGGGCCAACATCGGCATCCGGCGGCGGCTCGCGCCCCTCCTGGACAACGACCGCAACCAGATCGAGCTGTTCACCGCGCTGCTGCTGTCGCTGCCGGGATCGCCGATCCTGTACTACGGCGACGAGATCGGGATGGGCGACAACATCTGGCTCGGCGACCGGGACGCGGTCCGCACCCCCATGCAGTGGACCCCTGACCGGAACGCCGGATTCTCCTCCTGTGACCCCGGCAGGCTCTATCTGCCGACCATCATGGACCCGGTCTACGGCTACCAGGTCACCAATGTCGAGGCGTCGATGAGCAGCCCCTCCTCGCTGCTGCACTGGACCCGGCGGATGATCGAGATCCGTAAGCAGAACCCCGCCTTCGGACTCGGCTCGTACACCGAACTGCCCTCCACCAACCCCGCCGTGCTCGCCTTCACCCGGGAGTACCAGAACGACCTGGTGCTCTGCGTCCACAACTTCTCGCGGTTCGCCCAGCCCACTGAGCTGGATCTGCGGGAGTTCACCGGCCGGCACCCGGTCGAACTGAT
Source organism: Streptomyces sp. NPDC055078 (assembly GCF_053607985.1). Lineage (NCBI taxonomy): Bacteria > Bacillati > Actinomycetota > Actinomycetes > Kitasatosporales > Streptomycetaceae > Streptomyces > Streptomyces sp. NPDC055078. The sequence goes on along the minus strand of NZ_JBSGUP010000016.1, from coordinate 30,189 downwards.
CGGCGGGGTGCGCTTCCCCGCCATCGGGCAGTGGCCGTATCTGCTCACGCTGGCGGGCCACGGGTTCTACTGGTTCCGGCTGCGGAGGGACACGACGACGGCCTCCTGATTGCCGGGAGCCCCTCCCCGATCGCCGGATCGCCCGGCACGCCGGATCGCCGGATCGCCTGATCCCCTGGGGGCCTCGTGAACCCCCGGGGCGACCCGGCCCTCGTCCACGCGGGCCGGCGGCTCGTACGCCCGGGCCGACCCGCATACGCCCGCGCCCGCGCCCGCCCGACCGCCGGGGGCGGACCGGACCGTACCTCCCGCGGGGCGGATTCCACCGCCCCGCACCGGGCACTCTCCGCGTCACCCCCGCGCGCCGCCGGACAGTCAACGCCCTGATCCGGGACACTCTACGCATTAAGCGTCAATAGGGTGTATCTCGGGGAAAGGGCGCGATTCATGCCGGAGGCTGCATCCACCCGGACTCCCGTCGCACTGCTCCCGTCCCTCGCGCCCCTGTTGCACGCCTGGCTGCCACGCCAGCGCTGGTTCGCCGGGAAGGGCAGACCGGTCACCGGCTTCTCCCTGGTCTCGGCCACCGAACTGCTGCCGCTGGACGGCCCGGGGCCCGGGCTGCTGCATCTGCTGGTGGGGGTACGGGGGCCCGGCCCGGCCGCCGAACCGGCCGGCCCGCCGCAGGACTGCTATCAACTCGTGCTCGGGGTGCGCGAGGCCCTGCCGCCCGCGCTCGCCCCCGCCCTGATCGGCCGGCCCGCCGACGGCCCGCTCGCCGGGCGCACGGTGTACGAGGGGCTGCACGATCCACACCTGACGGAACTGCTCCTGGAACGGCTGCGCACCCCGGGGGCCCTGGGCCCCCTGCGCTTCGAGCGGTTCGACCCGGCGTCCGCCGTGCCGCGCGGTCTCACCCCCCGGCCGCTGGAGGCCGAGCAGTCCAACTCGTCGCTGGTCTTCGGTGACGCGTACATCCTCAAGATCTTCCGGCGGGTCCAGCCGGGCCCCAACCCCGATCTGGAGTTGCCGCTCGCGCTCGCCCGCGCCGGCTGCGACCAGGTGCCGGTACCCGTCGCCTGGTACGAGGCGAGCGCGCCGCACCCGTACACCCTCGGGGTGCTCCAGCCGTTTCTGCGCGGCTCGAAGGACGGCTGGCGTCTCGCGCTGGACGCGCTGGCCGCCGGGCGGACCTTCACCGAAGAGGCCCGCGCGCTGGGCCGGGTCACCGCCGAGGTGCACACCGCGCTGGCACACGCGCTGCCCACGGTGCCCCTGCGCCGGGCCGACACCGAGGAACTGGCGGCGGCGATGCACCGCCGCCTCGACGAGGCCGCGCGGGCCGTGCCCGCGCTGACGCCCTTCGCCCCCCGTCTGCGGACCGCCTTCGACGCGGTCGCCGCCCTCGGGCGCGCGGACCGGACCTGCCGGGCGCAGCGCGTGCACGGCGACCTCCATCTCGGCCAGGCGCTGTACGCGGACGCGTACTGGTCCCTCATCGACTTCGAGGGCGAGCCCGCCCGGCCGCTGACCGAGCGCCGCCGGCCGCAGCCCCCCGTACGGGACATCGCCGGGATACTGCGGTCCTTCGACTACGCGGCCCGCACCCACCGCCCCTGGAGCCCCGGCTGGGCCGAGCGCTGCCGTACGGCGTACTGCGAGGGCTACGCCGACGCGGCGGGCGCCGACCCGCGCGCGGAGCCCGAACTGCTGCGCGCGTACGAGACGGACAAGGCCGTGTACGAGGTCGTCTACGAGGCCCGGCACCGGCCCGACTGGCTGCCGGTGCCGATGGCGGCGATCGAACGCCTGGCCGCCGCCGCCCTGCTGTGACCCCTTGTCCGTCGTGCACCACCAGCATGTTGTGCCCCTCTTGTCCGCCGTGCACCATCAGCCCGCGTCCCCAGGCCAAGGAGGCCCGAACCCCGTGAGCGCCCGCCCCCCGTCCCGTAAGCCGTCGTCCGTGCCTTCGCCGGAGCCCGCCGCGTCCGACCCGGCGGCGGAGCGGGGGCCGAAACCCCGTGGGAAGAAGTCGCCCGCCCCCCGGGCGCGATCGGCGGGCAGCCATGGCGTACGGGCCGCCCGGCCGCTCGACCCGGGCGAGCGGGAGCGGCTGCTGTCGGGCGGCCACCACGATCCGCACGCCCTGCTCGGCGCGCACATCGGCCGCGCGGGCGTCGAACTGCGGGTGCTGCGCCCCTGCGCCCGGTCCGTGACCGTGCTCGCCAAGGGGCTGCGGGCACAGCTGCGCGAGGACGGCGACGGGTTCTTCTCGGGGACGCTGCCGCTGCGGGCGGTGCCGGACTACCGGCTGCTGGTCGCCTACGACAGCGACGGTGACAGCGACAGCGACAGCGACAGCGACGAGTCTCCCGGCGGAGACGGCGAGGCGGCCGGTGTCCACGAGATCGAGGCGCACGACCCGTACCGCTTTCTGCCCGCACTCGGCGAACTCGATCTCCATCTGATCGGCGAGGGCCGCCACGAGGAGCTGTGGCGGGCGCTGGGCGCGCATCCGATGGTCCACCAGGGCGTCACCGGCACCCGGTTCACGCTCTGGGCACCGAACGCGCGCGGGGTGCGGGTGGCGGGCGACTTCAACTACTGGGACCCGACCGGCTTCCCGATGCGGTCGCTGGGCTCCACGGGGGTGTGGGAGCTGTTCGTGCCGGGGGTCTTCGAAGGCGCGCTCTACAAGTTCCAGATCATGCGCCCCGACGGATCGCACACCATGCGCGCCGACCCGATGGCCCGGCGTGCCGAGGTGCCACCCGCCAACGCCTCCATCGTGACCGAGTCCCACCATGTGTGGCGGGACGAGGAGTGGATGGCGCACCGGGGCGACCGCGCGATCCATGAGTCGCCGCTCTCGGTCTACGAGGTGCATCTGCCGTCCTGGCGGCCCGGTCTGACCTACCGGCAGCTCGCCCTCCAGCTACCTCAGTACGTGAAGGACCTCGGCTTCACCCATGTCGAGCTGATGCCGCTCGCCGAACACCCCTTCGGGGGCTCCTGGGGCTACCAGGTCACCGGCTTCTACGCCCCGACCTCCCGGATGGGCACCCCGGACGACTTCCGCCATCTGGTCGACGCGCTGCACCGGGCGGGCATCGGCGTGATCATGGACTGGGTCCCGGCGCACTTCCCGCGCGACGACTGGGCGCTCGCCGAGTTCGACGGCAGACCGCTGTACGAGCCCGGGGACCCGGCGCGGGCGGCGCACCCGGACTGGGGCACGCTGGAGTTCGACTACGGCCGCAAGGAGGTGCGCAACTTTCTGGTCGCCAACGCGGTCTACTGGTGCGAGCAGTTCCATATCGACGGGCTGCGGGTGGACGCCGTCGCCTCGATGCTCTACCTCGACTACTCGCGCGAGGACGGCGAGTGGACGCCGAACGAACACGGCGGCCGGGAGAACCTGGACGCGGTCGCCTTCCTCCAGGAGATGAACGCCACGGTCTACCGGCGCTGCCCCGGCGTGGTCACCATCGCCGAGGAGTCCACCGCATGGGACGGGGTCACCCGCGCCACCCACCATGTGGGGCCCGGTGGCTTCGGGGGCCTCGGGTTCGGGCTGAAGTGGAACATGGGCTGGATGCACGACTCGCTGGGCTATGTCTCCCACGAACCGGTGCACCGCAAGTTCCACCACCATGAGATGACCTTCTCGATGGTCTACGCGTACAGCGAGAACTACCTCCTGCCGATCTCCCACGACGAGGTGGTCCACGGCAAGCGGTCGCTGGTGGGCCGGATGCCCGGCGACTGGTGGCAGCAGCGCGCCAACCACCGCGCGTATCTGGGCTTCATGTGGGCCCACCCCGGCAAGCAACTCCTCTTCATGGGCCAGGAGTTCGCCCAGGGCGCCGAGTGGTCCGAGTCCCACGGCCCGGACTGGTGGCTCCTGGACCCCTCGTACGCGGCCGAGCCCGACCACCGGGGTGTACGGCTGCTGGTCGGCGACCTCAACACGGTGTACGGCGCGACCCCCGCCCTGTGGCAGCGCGACACCGACCCCGGCGGCTTCTCCTGGGTCGACGGCGACGCCGCCGAGGACAACGTCTTCGCCTTCCTCCGCTACGACGCCTCCGGTGCCCCCCTGCTCTCCGTGAGCAACTTCTCCCCCGTCGTCCGCCACGAGTACCGCCTCGGCGTCCCGGACCTGACCCCCGCCTGGACGGAGCTGCTCAACACCGACTCGGCCCGCTACGGCGGCGGCGACGTCCTCAACCCCGACCCGGTGAAGTCGGACCCCACGGCGTCCCACGGCCGCCCCTGCTCTCTCCTGCTCACCCTGCCCCCGCTGGCGACGGTGTGGCTGCGGCCGCACTGAACCGGGTCCGGGTCGCAGACATGTCCTCAAGCGCCGGACGGGCTGAATATGCGCACCCGGGTCGAAAACCAGCCCCGCCGGCGTTTGAGGCGCGGAGTTCGGGGCGGAGCCCCGACAAGCGGCGCGGCGCGCGCACAACTACCCCAGCCCCACCGGCAGGTGCCCCGTGTGCACAACCCCCACCCGCTGCGTCGCCCGCGTCAACGCCACATACAGATCGCTCACGCCGAACAGCGCGGGCTCCACCACGATCACCGAGTCGAATTCGAGCCCCTTCGCCTCGCGGGGTTCCAGGAGCACGACCCGCCGGGTCAGATCGACAGGTCCCGATCCGAATCCGGGGCCGCGTCCGGGGCCGCCCGCCTCGCCCAGCACCCCGTGCAGCTCGCGCGGAGCGATGACCGCGAGCCGCCCCTGCTCGGGCGTCTCCCGGGCGATCGCCGCGCGGACGGCCCCGCCGATGTCCTCCGTACGCTCGATCCAGGGCGCCACCCCGGTCGACCGCACCGAGCGCGGGGGCTCGAACCCGGGCTGGGTCGCCCGCCGTACGGCCGCCGCGACCTCCATGATCTCGGCGGGCGTACGGTAGTTGACGCCCAGCCGGGTGTGGGTCCAGCGGTCACCGGCGTACGGTTCGAGGATCGCGTCCCAGGAGCCGAGCCCGGCCGGGTCGCCGGTCTGGGCGGGGTCGCCGACCAGGGTCATCGAACGGGTCGGGCAGCGGCGCATCAGCAGCCGCCAGGCCATCGCGGACAGTTCCTGGGCCTCGTCGACGATGATGTGCCCGAAGGCCCAGGTGCGGTCGGCGGCGGCGCGGGCCGCGGCGCTGCGGTCGTCGGTCTCCTCCTGGCGGTCGGCCATCCGCTCGGCGTCGATGATGTCGTGGGCGGCGAGGACTTCGGACTCCTCGTCCTCGAACTCATAGGTCGCGGAGCCCGCGGAGAGTTCCAGCACCCCCTGGGCGTAGGCGATGCGCTCCTGCCGTTCGGCCTCGGCCGCGGCCCGCTCGGCGCTGTCGTCGAAGCCGAGGAGTTCGGCGGCCTCGTCGAGCAGCGGTACGTCGGCGGGCGTCCACGGTCCCCCGGCCCGCCGGATCGTCTCGGCGTCCCCGTCGGACAGACCGTCACCCGGCCGGGGGTCGGCGAGGAAGTCCGCGACCAGCCGCTCGGGGGTGAGGGCGGGCCACAGTTCCTCGATCGCCGCGTGCACCCCGGCGCTGGTGGCGATCTCCTTGCCGAGCTGGGCGATGTCGTCGGGCCCGAGGAGGTTGGGCCCGCCGTACGGGTCCGCGCCGAGCCGGTCCGTGAGCTGCCCGGTGAGGGCGTCGATGATCCGGAAGGCGAAGTGGGGCCGGGCGAGGTTGTGCGGCAGCCCGGTGGCGCGGGCCCGGTCGCGGGCGTCGTAGGCCATCTCCCGGTCGAGCCGCAGGGTCCCGTACTGCTCGTGGTCGATCTCCAGGGCCGGCTCGGGGACGGTGTTCTCGGCCTCGTACGCGCCGTGGTCCCCGTAGACCCCGTACGGAACCGTCTCGGGCAGGGTCTGCCGGTCGCGTACGGCCCGCGCGAGCACCCCGGCCATCGCGGCGCGGCCCTTGACCTCGGCGGCGGCGGGGGTGTCGGTCCCCTCGGCCCGTACGCCGGGGAACAGCTCCGCCATGGTCGCCAGCAGAACGCCGGTCTCGCCGAGCGCGGGCAGCACCTCGCCGATATAGCCGAGGAACGCCGGGTTCGGCCCGACGATCAGCACCGCGCGGCGGGCGAGCTGCTCGCGGTGCGCGTAGAGCAGATACGCGGCCCGGTGCAGCGCGACGGCGGTCTTCCCGGTCCCGGGCCCGCCCTCGACGACGAGGATGCCGTGCCGTGGGGCGCGGATGATGCGGTCCTGCTCCGCCTGGATCGTCTGCACGATGTCAGCCATCCGCCCGGTTCGCGACGCGCCGAGCGCGGCGAGCAGCACCGCGTCCCCGCCGGGGTCCTCGTGCCCGGTGCGGGTGGCGTCGGCGAGATCGAGGATCTCGTCGTGGAGCGCGGTGACCGTGCGCCCTTCGGTGGTGATGTGCCGCCTGCGGCGCAGCCCCATCGGTTCGTACCCGGTCGCGAGATAGAAGGGCCGGGCGACGGGCGCGCGCCAGTCGATGAGAAGGGGGGTGCGCTCGGGGTCGTCCCTGCGGATTCCGATACGCCCGATGTGATGGTGTCCGCCGTCCCGGAGATCGAGGCGCCCGAAACAGAGCCCGGAGTCGACGGCATTCAGCGCGGCCAGCTCGGCGGAATAGCCGGCGACACTGACATCCCGCTCGACGCGCGCCTGGAGACCGGTGCTGACCTGCCCGATCGTGGATCGTACGGCTGCCGCGGCCTCCTCGCGGAGCGCTTCGAGACGCTCGTAGAGGACGGTGACGAATTGCTGCTCTTTCTGCAATTCCTCGGTTGACAATTCAGCTCCCGACGCGCTATGGTGTCATCAGTGAGTATTTCTGTGCCCATATGTCCGGTGGACATGGAAACACTCAATATACCCAGCGAAATACCCCGCCCGTCAATTCGACGGCGGGGTATTTTTCGGTGCGCTGCCGGAGCCGCCCGGATCGCGGCGGGCGTGCCTCAGACCGGCACGACGTCCTCCAGTTCCTGGAGCAGCCGCCGCTTGGGCCGGGCGCCGACCATCGACTTCACGGGCTCGCCGTCGCGGAACACCATCAGGGTGGGCGTGGACAGGACGCCGTAGCGGGTGGTGGTCTCCGGGTTGGAGTCCACATCGATCTGGACGACGGTGAGACGGTCGGCCTCCTCGCGGGCGAGGGCGCTGAGGACCGGGGCGATCTGGCGGCACGGGGCGCACCAGTCGGCGGTGAACTCGACGAGTACGGGGAGGTCGCTGAGCAGGACCTCGGTGGCGAAGTTCTCGTCCGTGACGGTCGCGACGCCTACTGCCTTGATCATGGTGTAGTCCCTCCGAATTCGCAGCGTGGTTCCGGGCCGCCCGTCAGCTCCGCCTCGGCCCGCGCGAGCTGGGTGCCCACGTGCTCGCGGACCGAGCGGAGCTGTGCGATGAGGGCGTCCAGCTCGGTGAGTTTGGCCCGGTAGACGGCGAGCGAGGCGGGGCAGGAGTCGCCCGCCGGGTGGCCCGCGCGCAGGCATTCGACGAAGGGACGGGTCTCCTCCAGATCGAACCCGAAGTCCTGGAGGGTCCGGATCTGCTGGAGCAGACGCAGGTCGTCCTCGCCGTAGGCGCGGTAGCCGTTTCCGGTGCGCCGCGCGGGCAGCAGACCGCGCGACTCGTAGTAGCGCAGGGTGCGGGTGGTGGTCCCGGCCCGCCGCGCCAGCTCGCCGATTCGCATGTCCCCGACCGTAATCCTTGACGCCGGGGTGAAGGCAACAGGCGGACCCGCGGGCAACTGGCGGCCCCGGAGGCGGCGGACGGCCCCGGAACCCGGTGTGCCCCGGCCGGGCCCTCCGCCATGGGGGAAGCGGAGGGCGGGGCCGGGGCGGGACGGGCGGTGGCGCGGTGGGCCGAGGTTGGGAGGGGGTCTGGCCACCGGACCACGCCCTGGTTACCGGGGGTAGGGCGGCATGGGCCAACGGTCCCACACTCTGTGCGTCCTGGCACGCCGCCGCTGGTCAGACCTTTGTCGGTACGTCCGCGTCCTCGTGGTTCTCCGGTACGTCCGGCCCGTCCGGCCCCTCGCGGCTCTCCGGTGCATCCGCCTGCCCACGGTCCTCCGGTACGGCGGCGGCGGCCGGACCCCGCCGCGCGTCAGCGGGTCCGGCGGTGTCGTGGCCATGTCCGTGCTCGTGCCCGTGCTCCTGCTCGTGCCCATGCTCGTGCCCATGCCCGTGCCCATGCCCGTGCCCGTCGTCCAGCAGGGTCTTCTCGTCGAACGGGATCCGCCCCGCGAGCACCTCGCCTGCCCGCTCCTTGTCGATCTCCTTGGTCCAGGTGCCGACCAGTACGGTGGCCACCGCGTTGCCCGCGAAGTTGGTCAGCGCCCGTGCCTCGCTCATGAAGCGGTCGATGCCGACGATCAGTCCGACACCGTCGACCAGTTCCGGCTTGTGCGACTGGAGGCCGCCCGCCAGCGTCGCCAGACCCGCGCCGGTGACCCCGGCCGCGCCCTTCGAGGCGATGATCATGAAGATCAGCAGGGAGATCTGCTCGGACGCGGACATCGGGTCGCCCATCGCGTTGGCGATGAAGAGCGAGGCCATCGTCAGATAGATCGCGGTGCCGTCGAGATTGAACGAGTAGCCGGTCGGCACGGTGATTCCGACCACGGGCTTGCTGACACCCATGTGCTCCATCTTCGCGATGAGCCGGGGCAGCGCCGACTCCGACGACGACGTGGAGAGGATCAGCAGGAACTCCCGGCCCAGATACCTCAGCAGGGAGAACAGATTGATGCCCGCGACCAGCTTCAGCAGCGCGCCCAGGATCACGAAGACGAAGAGCGCACAGGTCGCGTAGAAGCCGATCATGATCACGGCGAGCGACTTCAGCGCGTCCAGGCCGGTCTCGCCGACCACCGCCGCGATCGCGCCGAACGCGCCGACCGGAGCGGCCCACATGATCATGGCGAGGATACGGAACACCAGCCGCTGGATGTGCCCGATACCGCGCAGCACCGGTTCACCTGCCGCGCCCATCGCCTGGAGCGCGAACCCGGCCAGCAGGGCGACCAGCAGCGTCTGGAGCACCTCGCCGCCGGTGAAGGCGGAGACCAGGGAGGTGGGGATGATCCCCAGCAGGAAGTCCGCGGTGGACTCGCCGCCCGCACCCTCGGCTGCCTTGTCGCCCGCCTCGCGCGCCGCCTCGGTCAGATGGAGCCCGGAGCCCGGCTCCAGCACATTGCCGACGAGCAGCCCGATGGCCAGCGCGACCGTCGACATCGCCAGGAAGTAGCCGAGCGCCAGTCCGCCGACCGCGCCGACCTTGGCCGCCTTGCGCACCGAGCCGATGCCCAGCACGATCGTGCAGAAGATGACCGGCGAGATCATCATCTTGATGAGGTTCACAAAACCGGTGCCGATGGGCTTCAGCTCGACGGCGACCCCGGGGGCGGCGAAGCCCACCGCGATGCCGAGCACCACCGCCGCGATGACGGCGATGTACAGATAGTGGGTGCGGTCCCTTGGGCCTGCCACAGCAGCCACGGGGGTCCTCCTAGAGCGAGTCGGGGGCAGTCCGTGTCCCGTATGGACTGCCGCGACTATTCATCACTCTGTGACGCCCGTCACGGTTACGTGCCTTTCGTTCACGCGAAACCGCGTGCGCCCTCCCACCTCGCACCCCGCGACGCCTCATCCGCCCCGACCCACCACGCCCGCATCCGCCCCAACTCACCACACCCGCGTCCGCCCCGACCGACCACGCCCGCGCCCACCCGCGTCCACCCCGACCGGCCACCGCACACCGCGTGCCCGAACCCCCGCGCCCCCTCCAAGCCTCCTCCAAGCCCCCCTGCGCATCGTCCCCGCGAAATCCGGCGTGCAGACTGTGGCCCATGCGCATACGCCGCCCGCGCAGCCTCGCGGGCCAGCTCTTCGCGATGCAGGTCGTCCTGGTCGCCGCCATCGTGGCGGGCTGCGCCCTCTTCGCGTACGTCACCGACCGCGCCCAGGCCGAAGAGACCGCCCGGCTCCAGTCCACGGCCACCGCGACCGCCGTCGCCCGCTCCCCCTCGGTCATCGCGGCGGCGCGCACCGAGCGCCCCACGGACGCGCTCCAGCCGTACGCGGAGGGCCTGCGCCAGGACGCGGGCGTCACGTTCATCACGATCATGGCCCCCGACGGCACCCGCTGGACGCACCCCGAGCCGGACCGGATCGGCGGCAAGTATCTGGGCCACACCGAACAGGCCCTGGCGGGCAGGATCCACAGCGAGCGCTACGCCGGAACGCTCGGCTCCTCGATCCGGACCGTCGTGCCCGTGTACGACAACGGGCGGATCACCGGGCTCGTCAGCGCCGGTATCACCGTCCAGCGGATCAGCGAGCAGGTCCGCGGACAGGTCGCCGCGCTCCTCGCGGTGGCGGGCGCGGCGCTGGCGCTCGGCGGACTCGGCACGTATGTGATCAACGCCCGGCTGCGGCGGCACACCCATGGCATGAACGCGGCCGAGCTGAGTCGGCTGCACGACTACCACGAGGCCGCGCTGCACGCGGTGCGCGAGGGGCTGGTCATGCTCGACGGGCGGCGCAGGATCGCGCTGTTCAACGACGGCGCGCGGGAACTGCTCGGCCTGGGCGAGGACGCGGTGGGCCGGCCCGTCGCCGAACTGGGACTGCCCGCCCCGCTCACGGAGGCGCTGCTGGCGTCCGGTCCCCGGGTCGACGAGGTCCATCTGACCGCCGACCGGGTGGTCGTGGTGAACACCAGCCCGGTGGTCGGCGGCGAACAGCGCGGCACCGTCGTGACCTTGCGCGACCACACCGAACTCCAGGCACTCTCCGGCGAACTGGACTCCGAGCGCGGCTTCACCCAGGCCCTGCGCTCCCAGGCCCACGAGGCCGCCAACCGCCTGCACACCGTGGTCTCCCTCATCGAACTGGGCCGCACGGACGAAGCCGTCGACTTCGCCACCGCCGAACTCGAACTGGCCCAGGTCCTCACCGACCGGGTCGTCGGCGCGGTCGGCGAACCGGTCCTCGCGGCCCTGCTGCTGGGCAAGACCGCCCAGGCCAACGAACGCGGTGTGGAACTGGTGCTGGCGCCCGACAGCCGTATCGACGACGGGGTGCTGCCGCCGTCACTGCCCGCCCGGGACGTGGTCACCATCCTGGGCAATCTGATCGACAACGCGGTGGAGGCAGCGTCGGAGGCCGCCTCCGCGCGCCCCGCACGGGCCCGCGTCACGGTCGCCGCGCGCGCCGACGACGGCGAACTCCTCATCCGGGTGTACGACACCGGCGAGGGCGTCGACCCGGCGAGCGCCGACGACGTCTTCCACCGCGGCTGGTCCACCCACGGCTCCGGCCGCGGCCTCGGCCTCGCGCTGGTCCGCCAGACCGTCCACCGGGTCGGCGGTACGGTGACGCTCGCCCACGGCCCGGACGGCGGCGCGGAGTTCACCGTACGGCTGCCCCTGCGCACGGAGGTATCGGCATGAGCGCGGCGAGCGGAGACGGCGGGCCCATCAGGGGTGCGGGCTGTCTCGGAGGTACCCGCATGAGCACCGTGAGCGGAGACGGCGAGTCCATCAGGACCCTGGCTGACACAAAGGCACCCGCATGAGCGCGGCAAGCGGAGACGGCGGGTCCATCAGAGTGCGGGCTGTCACGGAGGTACCCGCATGAGCACCGTGAGCGGAGACGGCGGGCCCATCAGGGTCCTGGTCGTCGAGGACGACCCCGTCGCAGCCGACGCGCACGCGCTCTACGTCGCCCGGGTCACCGGCTTCGCCGTAGCGGGGGTGGCCCACTCCCGTTCCGAGGCCGTCCGGGTCCTGGAGCGGACCGCGGTCGATCTGCTCCTCCTCGATCTCTACCTCCCCGACGGCCACGGGCTGCACCTCGTACGCTCCCTGCGCGCCGCGGGCCACTCGGCCGATGTCATCGCCGTCACGTCCGCCCGCGATCTCACCATCGTGCGCGAAGGCGTGTCGCTCGGTGTGGTGCAGTACGTCCTTAAGCCCTTCACCTTCGCCACCCTCCGCGACCGCCTCTCCCGCTACGCCGAGTTCCGCGCCGCCGCCGGCGAGGCCAGCGGCCAGGACGAAGTCGACCGCGCCCTCTCCGCCCTCCGCGCCCCCCAGGGCGGCACCCTCCCCAAGGGCCTCAGCGGCCCGACCCTGGAAGCCGTCACCCGCACCCTGCGCGAATCGGCCACCGGCCTCACCGCCACTGAGGCGGGCACGGCCGTGGGCATCTCCCGCATCACCGCCCGCCGCTACCTGGAACACCTGGTCACCGAGGGCCGCGCGGCCCGCAGCCCTCAGTACGGCCAGATCGGCCGCCCGGAACTCCAGTACCGCTGGATTCCTGCGGTGCGCTGACGGGTTCGGCCGGCCGTCTCACCAGGGCCCGCGACGCAGCAGAGGCCACGGCCGCCGCTACGCGGGTACGGCCCCTGCTCCGGCGGTGGTGGTGGTCGGGCGGTCCGGGGCGGTGGAGCCGGTGGTGGCGGTGACATTGGGCCGGCGGCGGCTGCGGGCGAGAGGCTTAAGGGTGCGCTGGACGATGAACCACTCGGCGACTCCCGCGCTGACGAGGATGGATGCCCAGACCGAGGTGGCGTAGACGTCCTCGAAGCTCAGCCAGTCGTACCGCGAGCGGAGTGCCAGCCCGGTGATCAGGAAGACGCGCAGAACGACGGCGGCGAAGGAGAGCGCGTAGTTGCGGATCATCCAGATGCGGTGCAGCTGGACCTGACCCCGCCGGATCGTCAGATACGCCTGGGCCAGCGAGTAGAGCCAGGCCGCCGTCAGCAGGAAGAAGGCGACCTGTGCGGTGAAACCGTCGACGGAGAACGTCGCCGCCAGGATCGCCGCCACGGAAGCGATCAGGACGCTGACCATGTACACGCGGCCGACGATCCGGTGCGCCTTGCCGTACTTCTGCCGGAGCGCGGGGACGAACTGCACCGGTCCGAGCAGCAGGAGGAGGCTCGCGGGCAGGGCGTGGACGACGATGGAGAGGTAGTGCAGGGCCACGTCGGGGTTGATGGGGATCTTGCTCTGTGACGGGTCGCCGGTCAGATAGGCGGGCGCGCTGTACAGGGCCATACCGACCGCCGAGACGGCGAACAACGCCCATGCGCCCCGCCGCACACGGCGATTCGTCCGGAATATGGCTGTGGTCATGATGGCTCCCTGGGACTCGGCGCTGGTGGGGGGAGACCGGAGCCCAGTTCGACAGTGCAGACGGGGAGGACGGGGAACCGGCGCGTGTGCGCGCCGGATCGGTCCGCCCTGGCGAAGGCGTAGGGGCCCGGTCGTGCGAGGGGATGCGGTGTCGTGCTCCCCGTCGCGTAGATCACGCTAGCGACGGCTGAGGAAATTTGGCAGTGTTAGATTCTTCTGACAGTTTCAGTCTGCCGATGTCGTGAAAACTCCGTCGAACGGTCACCCATGCCCCCAGCCGAGCCCCCGGCCCAACCCGCAACCGGCCCGCCGTCCCTGCGCGAGCGGCGCCGGGCCGTCGCCGTACGCGAGATCCTGACCGCCGGCGAGGAACACATCGCCGAGCACGGGCCCGCCGCCCTGTCCCTGCGCGCGGTCGCCCGGAGTCTCGGGATGACCGTGCAGGCGCTCTACCACTACTTTCCGAGCCGGGACCATCTCGTCACGGCGCTGGTCGCCAAGGCGTACGACGACCTCGCCGACGCCGTACGGGCCGCCGTCGACACCGCGCAGAACCACGCCGCGGCCCCGGACGACACTGCGGCGCCGGACCACACCGCCATGCCGGGCATGGTGATCGCTGCCGAGGGCTACCGCCGCTGGGCCACCGAGAACCCCGAGCGGTTCCAGCTCATCTACGGGGCACCGCTGCGGCACTACCAGGCACCCGTCGGGGGTCCCACCACCCAGGCCGTCCGGCGGATGAGCGCGGTCTTCCAGAGCATGCTGTTCGACGGGTTCACCACGGCCCAGCTCGCGGAGGCCAGCCCCCTCGAACTCTCGTCCTCGCTCCGGACGCGGCTGGGACACCTGCCACCGGACGGCCTCGGAGCCCTGCCGCCCCCGGCGGTGTCCCTCCTCCTGAGCGCGTGGGGACATATGCACGGGCTCGTCGCCCTGGAGGTGTTCGGGCACACCACGTTCCTCGGCTCCGACCAGGCGGAGGTCTTCCATCTGGCCATGCGGAACATGGTCGAGGACATCCACAGCCGGATCCCTGCGGACCCCGGCGGCCCCGGCTAGGGAGACGGCCCGGCCCGCCGTCAGTGGTCAGCCGTGGGGAGTACGGATACGGGGCGGATGGTCCAGACGCAGCCCCCGGCCGGGGTCATCAGTCCGAAGTCGTACGGCCTGCCCCTGCGCAACTCGCGCACGGCCGCCCGCACCGTACGGTGATGCCCGAGCCGACCGGGTATCCCGTGGCACAACGGCCACTCCCGCCACGGCACGACAGCCCGTACGGAATCACACAGCCACTCCACCGCCTCACCCGGAGCCGTCGTGATCAGATCGCGCGGCGGCCCGTACGGGCGGAACGGCGCACTCGTCAGATCGGCGTGGCACCAGTAGGCGCGCGGCAGCATCACCCCGCCCGGCACGGTGGCCCCCCACGCCTGATCGGCAGATGAGCCCAGACCGTCTTGCCCGTCTCACGAGGCCGAACGCCCCACTGCGACGAGAGCGCGTCCACGATCAGCAGCCCGCGCCCCGAGGTGTCCTCCTCGCTCGGCTCCCTCAGCTCCGGCATCTGCCACTGGAACGAGTCGGAGACCTCGATGACGAGGACGCCGTCGCGACGGCGCAGGGCGAGTTCGAAGAAGTCGCCCGTCCCCTTGGCGTGTTGAACGACGTTTGCCGTCAGTTCGCTCGTGATGAGCGCGGCGGTGTCGACGAGGCCGCCGAGCTTCCACTCCGTCAGGAGCGCTCTGACGTGGTGGCGAGCGGTAGGTACGGAGTCCCTGCGGACCCGGAATCTCGTGGTGTTCGTACGCCCGGACATATGTCCCCCAACGTTGGTGGGCAGGCGGAACCAAGATCACCCAGCGTCCCCGACAGGGCGCGGAGTGCGATGTAATCGAAGCTAGAGCCATCAACATTCAACTTGCAACCCAAGTACTGATGTAACTTTACAAGTCACCCAAACGAGCAACGGCCTGGCGAGTACGGCCTGTTGCCGTGCAAACTGGTCACAGAAACAAGGGGAGGCAACATGCCCGCTGGCGGGAAGCCCACTGTGCGTAGTCGACGCCTGGGCGCAGCCCTCAAGCGGTACCGTCTGGCCGCGCGCCTCGATCAGGATCACGGGGCCGAGGCGCTGGGCTGCTCCAAGGCGAAGATCAGCCGGGTGGAGTCGGGCATCAGCGGGTCTCGCGTCGGTGATGTGAGGGTCCTGCTGGACCTCTACAAGGTCGAAGACCCACACGTACGGGCGAACTTGGAGCACCTGGCGCGCATGAGCAACAAGCGCGGCTGGTGGCTCGACTATGCGGGCGTCGTCAGCGACGAGCACGCGGATCTGATCGCGCTGGAGACGGACGCCTCGTACATCCGGTCATGGCAACCGCTCTTCATTCCAGGCTTGTTGCAAACGTCCGGGTACCTCAGGACTCTCCTCGACGCCAGCGTGACGACCTACCCTCCCGAGTTCATCGAGAAGGTCGTGGCCGTCCGCGAGGAACGCAGGCGGGTCATCGATGAGGGCAGGTCGCACTTCGCGGCGGTGATCTGGGAACCGGCGCTCGCCGCCCCTATGCCGTCTCCCACGGTGCACCGCGAACAGTTGGCCCACCTGATCGAAGTCGCGCAGCGCCCCAACGTGACCGTGCAGGTCCTGCCGACTTCGGAATGGGCAGCGGCACACATGACGGTGCACTTCGTCATGTTCTCCTTCGGTCCCGAGCCGGCTCCCGAAGCGGTCGCCTTCGACACCACGACAAGCAGCGTGATCCTTGAAGATCTTGACGACCTGGCCAAGCACGCACGCATCTTCGAAGTGCTCAGATCGGCCGCACTGAGCCCTGCGCAGAGCCTGGACTTCCTCCAGGGGACGGTCAGGGACATCTCAGCGAGCGAGAGGTAGCAGACGTGAGGAAGCAGCACATAGTCACCGACTTCAAGAAGTCCAGCGCGTCAGGAGGGGTGAACACGGACTGCGTAGAGGTCGCCCACACCGCAGACGGTGGCCGAGCCGTCCGCGACAGCAAGAACCGCGACGGCGGAGTCCAGTACTACACCCCCACCGAATGGGCCGCCTTTCTCCACGGGGTAAAGGCCGGGGAGTTCGACAACTGAGGGGGTAAGGATGAAGAACCACAGCATCGTGACCGCATTCAAGAAGGCCAGCCGGTCACAGAGCGGAACGCAGGACTGCGTAGAAGTCGCCCACACCGCAGACGGCGGCCGGGCCGTCCGCGACAGCAAGAACCGAAACGGCGGAGTCCAGTACTACACGCCCACCGAATGGGCCGCCTTCCTCCACGGCGTAAAAGCCGGAGAGTTCGACAACTGACGGTCCGACAAGGCATTCCCGCCCCGCCACGGCGACAGCCAGCCAAGCGCGGGGCGGCAACCCCGGCGGCCTGGACCCCGAAGCGCCGACGGCAGGTCAGAACACCGACTCCGCCTCGTACATCCGATCCACCGGCACCGTCTTAAGGCGGGTCACCGCGTCCGCCAGCGGCACCATCACCACATCGGTGCCCTGAAGGGACGTCATGACGCCGAAGTCACCCCGGTGCGCAGCCTCCACCGCGTGCCAGCCGAAGCGGGTCGCGAGGACGCGGTCGTACGCCGTGGGCACCCCGCCGCGCTGGACGTGCCCGAGGATGACCGGCTTGGCCTCCTTGCCGAGGCGGTGTTCCAGTTCGTTGGCGAGGCGGTTGCCGATGCCCTCGAAGCGTTCATGGCCGTACTGGTCGATCTCGCCCTTGCCGTAGTCCATCGAGCCCTCGGCGGGGTGCGCGCCCTCGGCGACGCAGATGACGGCGAACTTCTTGCCGCGCGCGAAGCGCTCCTCCACCATTTTGACCAGGTCCTCGACCTGGAAGGGGCGCTCGGGCAGACAGATGCCGTGGGCGCCGCCCGCCATGCCGGACTCCAGGGCGATCCACCCCGCGTGCCGGCCCATCACCTCCACGACCATCACGCGCTGATGGGACTCGGCGGTGGTCTTGAGGCGGTCGATGGCCTCGGTGGCGACGGTGACGGCGGTGTCGAAGCCGAAGGTGCGGTCGGTGGCGGAGATGTCGTTGTCGATGGTCTTGGGTACGCCGACGACGGGCATCCCGGCGTCGGAGAGCATCCGGGACGCGGTGAGGGTGCCCTCGCCGCCGATCGGGATGAGGACGTCGATGCCGTACCTGCGCTGCAACTCGCCGCAGTTCTCGGCGGCCTCGCGCAGCCGGTCGCGCTCCAGCCGGGCGGAGCCGAGGATGGTCCCGCCCCGGGCGAGGATGCCGCTGACCGCGTTGAGGTCCAGGGGCCGGTAGTGGCCGTCGAGGAGGCCCTTGAAGCCGTCCTCGAATCCGATGATCTCGTCGCCGTGCCCAGTGAGGGCACGGTGCACGACCGACCGGATCACTGCGTTCAGTCCGGGGCAGTCGCCCCCTGCGGTGAGAACTCCGATGCGCATCGTGCTGTGTCTCCTGCTGTTCAGTGGTACGGCTGAGCCTGGAGGTACAGGGAGGTACAGGTGAGTCTGGAAACGATTGTTCCACGCGTCTCGTCTACCCGCCCCCCTCTTCTCACACCCGGCAAGCGCCTTACTCGTCCACAGAGGTATTGTCAAGAGGAAGGGGCCGCTCACCGGCGGTTTTTTGTACGACCTTTTGCACGGCCTTTTGTATGACTTATACGGGGGTCTGTGGAGGACGGTCCGACGCCGTCGGGTGCGGTCCGGCACTGTGTACGAAAAGGGCCGCCGGGGCCCGGTTCGGCCCATGGCACACCATCAGCGAGCACGGACGGAGACCACGCGTGACGCGCAGCGTGTACGTGACGGGGATCGACCGCGGGGACGGCCGCCAGGTCGTAGAGCTGGGAGTCATGGAGCTCCTGACCCGCCAGGTGGACCGGGTGGGCGTCTTCCGCCCCCTGGTGCACGACGGCCCCGACCGGCTGTTCGAGCTGCTGCGCGCGCGGTACCGGCTGACCCAGGACCCGGCGTCGGTGTACGGCGTGGACTACCACGAGGCCGCCGCGCTCCAGGCCGAGCGGGGCACCGATGAGCTGGTCTCCCGGCTGGTCGACCGCTTCCACCAGGTGGCCCGGCAGTACGAGGTCGTCCTCGTGCTGGGGTCGGACTTCGCCGACACCCAGGTCCCCGACGAGCTGGCGCTGAACGCCCGGCTGGCGAACGAGTTCGGCGCCTCGGTGATCCCAGTGGTGAAGGGCCGGGGACAGAGCGCCGAGTCCGTGCGGGCGGAGGCCCGTAACGCCCATCGCGCATACGAGGCACTGGGCAGCAATGTTCTCGCCATGGTCGTCAACCGGGTCGCCCCCGCCGACCGCGCCGTCATCGCCGAGCGGCTGGCGGCCCGCCTTCCGGTCCCCTGTTACGTCCTGCCCGACGAGCCCGCGCTCGCCGCCCCCACGGTGTCCCAGATCACCCATGCCCTGGGCGGCACGGTGCTGCTCGGCGACGACGCGGGGCTCGCTCGGGACGCGCTCGACTTCGTCTTCGGCGGTGCGATGCTGCCGAATTTCCTGAACGCGCTGACCCCCGGCTGCATGGTGGTCACCCCCGGCGACCGCGCCGATCTGGTGGTGGGCGCGCTGGCCGCGCACTCGGCGGGCACCCCGCCGATCGCGGGGGTGCTGCTCACCCTGAACGAGCGGCCGAGCGACGAGGTCCTCACCCTGGCGGCCCGGCTCGCGCCGGGCACCCCCGTGGTCTCGGTCCCCGGCAACAGCTTTCCCACAGCGGCCCAGCTCTTCGGCCTCGAAGGGAAGTTGAACGCCTCCACCCCGCGCAAGGCCGAGACCGCCCTCGGCCTGTTCGAGCGCCATGTCGACACCGGCGAGCTGCTGGCCCGGCTCGCGGTGGCCCGCAGCGGCCATGTCACCCCGATGATGTTCGAGCACGAGCTGCTGGAGCAGGCCCGTTCCGAGCGGCGCCGGGTCGTCCTGCCGGAGGGCGCCGAGGAGCGGGTGCTGCGCGCCGCCGATGTGCTCATCCGCCGCGATGTCTGCGACCTGACGCTGCTGGGCAACCCCGAGGTGATCCGCAAGAAGGCGGCCGACCTGGGCATCGATCTGTCCGCAGCCCAGCTGATCGACCCGGACACCTCCGAGCTGCGCGCGCTCTTCGCCGAGCGGTACGCGGAGCTGCGCGCGCACAAGGGCGTGTCGGTGGAGCTGGCGTACGACGTGGTGGCGGATGTGAACTACTTCGGCACCCTGATGGTCGAGGAGGGCCTGGCCGACGGCATGGTCTCGGGGACCGTGCACTCCACAGCCGCGACGATCCGCCCCGCCTTCGAGATCATCAAGACCAGGCCAGGGGGTACCTCCCTGGGCGAAGCCTCAGGGGGAGCCTCCATCGTGTCGTCCGTCTTCTTCATGTGCCTCGCCGACAAGGTGCTGGTGTACGGGGACTGCGCGATCAACCCGGACCCGAATGCCGAGCAGCTCGCCGACATCGCCGTCCAGTCCGCCGCCACCGCCGCCCGCTTCGGCGTCGATCCCCGGATCGCGATGCTCTCGTACTCCACCGGGACCTCGGGCACCGGCGCGGACGTCGACAAGGTGCGGGAGGCGACCGAACTGGTGCGCCGGGCCCGCCCGGATCTGCGGATCGAGGGCCCGATCCAGTACGACGCGGCGGTCGAACCGTCCGTCGCGGCGACCAAACTGCCCGGCTCGGCGGTGGCGGGCCAGGCGACGGTGCTGATCTTCCCCGATCTGAACACCGGCAACAACACCTACAAGGCCGTGCAGCGTTCGGCCGGCGCGGTGGCCGTGGGGCCGGTGCTCCAGGGGCTGCGCAAACCGGTGAACGATCTGTCGCGGGGCGCGATGGTCAGCGACATCGTAAACACAGTGGCCATTACAGCTATCCAGGCGCAGCCGGAGCGGGCCGCCGGCCCGGCCGGTGAGTCCATACGGGCCGAGCGCGCCGAATCCGTCTGACCCGACCTGCCCCGGGCTCGACCTGCCCCGGCCCGACCAGACCCGGGCCCGGCCAGTCCCGACCAGACCAGACCCGGGCCCGACCTGACCCGGCCCGACCAGACCCGACCGACCTGCCCCGGCCCGGCCCGTACGCCCCCGAAACACAGAGAAGGCCCCATGACCGCGACCCGTGTCCTCGTCCTCAACTCCGGCTCGTCGTCGGTGAAGTACCAGCTGCTCGACATGCGGGACGGCTCACGGCTGGCGGTCGGGCTGGTCGAGCGGATCGGCGAGGCGACGTCCCGGCTGGTCCACTCCCCGTCGGGCGGCGGCGGGCGCGAGCGCACCGGCCGGATCGCCGATCACGACGCCGCGCTGAAGGCGGTCGCCGACGAGCTGTCGTACGACGGGCTGGGGCTCGACTCCCCCGAGCTGGCGGCGATCGGACACCGGGTGGTGCACGGCGGGCTGCGGTTCACCGAGCCGACGGTCATCGACGAGGAGGTGCTCGCCGAGATCGAGCGGCTGGTGCCGGTCGCACCGCTGCACAACCCGGCGAACATCACCGGAATCCGTACGGCGACCGCGCTGCGTCCTGATCTGCCCCAGGTCGCGGTCTTCGACACCGCCTTCCACACGACGATGCCGGAGTCGGCCGCGCGCTACGCCATCGACGTGGAGACGGCGGACGCCCACCGCATCCGCCGCTACGGCTTCCACGGCACCTCGCACGCCTATGTCTCCCGGGAGACGGCGAAGCTGCTGGGCAGGGCGCCGGAGGAGATCAATGTGATCGTGCTGCACCTCGGGAACGGCGCGTCGGCTTCGGCGGTGGCGGGTGGCCGGTGTGTGGACACCTCGATGGGTCTGACACCGTTGGAGGGACTGGTGATGGGTACCCGCTCCGGTGACATCGATCCGGCGGTGACCTTCCATCTTGAGCGGGTCGCGGGAATGTCCGTGGACGACATCGATGTACTGCTCAACAAGAAGAGCGGTCTGGTGGGGCTGTGTGGCGACAACGACATGCGGGAGATCCGCCGCAGGATCGACGCGGGCGACGAACGTGCACTGCTCGCGTTCGAGATCTATATCCACCGGCTGAAGAAGTACATCGGCGCCTACTACGCGGTCCTGGGCCGGGTGGACGCGATCGCCTTCACCGCCGGGGTCGGGGAGAACGCGGCGCCGGTACGGGAGGCCGCGATCGCGGGTCTGGCGGAGCTGGGCCTCGTACTGGACGAGGGGCTGAACGCCCGGCGGTCCGACGAGGCGCGGATCATCTCGGCCCCGGACGCACGGGTCGCCGTGGCGGTCGTCCCGACGGACGAGGAGCTGGAGATCGCCCGCCAGACATTCGCCCTGGTAACCGCCCCGGTGGCCGCCCCGACATCCCGAGAAGCCCTCGGCTGAGCGGCCCTCCGCCCATATGTACTTTCCGACAGTCGAAAAATTCCGAGCCGAAACAAACCGATAGGATCGCCTTATGCGCCGTTCCAAAATCGTCTGCACGCTGGGCCCAGCCGTCGATTCGTACGACCAGCTGAGGGCCCTCATCGAGGCCGGTATGAATGTGGCCCGATTCAATATGAGCCACGGGTCCCACGCCGAGCACGAGGACCGGTACCACCGCCTCCGCAAGGCCGCCGAGGACACCGGCCGGGCGATCGGCGTGCTCGCCGACCTCCAGGGCCCCAAGATCCGGCTGGACACCTTCGCCGAGGGCCCGGTGGAGCTGCACCGGGGCGACGAGTTCACCATCACCACCGAGGACGTCCCCGGCGACAAGTCCATCTGCGGCACCACGTACAAGGGTCTGCCGGGCGATGTGTCCATGGGCGACCAGATCCTGATCAACGACGGCAATGTCGAACTGCGCGTGGTCGAGGTATCCGGCCCCCGGGTGAAGACGATCGTCGTCGAGGGCGGTGTGCTCTCCGACCACAAGGGGATCAACCTGCCCGGCGCGGCGGTGAACGTCCCGGCGCTCTCCGAGAAGGACATCGAGGATCTGCGCTTCGCGCTGCGGATGGGCTGCGACCTGGTGGCGCTGTCGTTCGTCCGGGACGCGAACGACGTCAAGGACGTCCACAAGGTGATGGACGAGGAGGGCCACCGGGTCCCCGTCATCGCCAAGGTGGAGAAGCCGCAGGCCGTCGCCAATATGGAGGACGTCGTCATGGCGTTCGACGGGGTGATGGTGGCGCGTGGCGACCTGGCGGTGGAGTACCCGCTGGAGCGGGTCCCGATGGTGCAGAAGCGGCTCATCGAGCTGTGCCGCCGCAACGCCAAGCCGGTGATCGTGGCGACCCAGATGATGGAGTCGATGATCACCAACTCCCGGCCGACGCGCGCCGAGGCGTCCGATGTGGCCAACGCGATCCTGGACGGCGCTGACGCGGTGATGCTCTCCGCCGAGTCGTCGGTGGGCGCGTATCCGATCGAGACGGTCAAGACGATGTCGAAGATCGTGACGGCAGCGGAGGAAGAGCTGCTCGCCAAGGGCCTCCAGCCCCTGGTCCCGGGCAAGAAGCCCCGTACCCAGGGCGGTTCGGTGGCCCGCGCCGCATGTGAGATCGCGGACTTCCTGGACGGCAAGGCCCTGGTCGCCTTCACCAAGTCCGGCGACACCGCCCGCCGGCTGTCCCGCTACCGCGTCTGTCAGCCGATCCTGGCCTTCACCTCCGAGCCCGCGACCCGCAACCAGCTCTCGTTGAGCTGGGGCGTGGAGTCGTTCGTCGTGCCGCACGCCGACAACACGGACGCGATGGTGGACCTCGTGGACGGCGAGCTGCTGAAGCTCCAGCGGTACAACGAGGGCGACACCATGATCATCACAGCGGGTTCGCCTCCCGGGGTGCCCGGCACGACCAACATGGTGCGGGTGCACCACCTGGGCGGGGAGACACGGGGCTGACCTCCCGGCCACCGATCCACCCGGTGAGGTTTGTGGGCCGCACCCCGGCGCGGGCGGGGGTACGGCCCTTGGCCCGGGCCGGAGTCGGCCGGTATCGGAGTCGGACCCGGTGCGGGGGGGGTGCCGGAGTCGGCCCGTAGCGGATTCCCGGTCCCGGAGTCGCCGGGGCGCACACGACGGCGTCCGGGGCGCCCCGGTGGTCAGTCGTCGGTGTCGGTGTCCGCGTCGGTGTAGTAGTTGTGCAGGCCGGGGATGGTCAGCGTGCCGCCGAACTGACCCGCCTGAGTCACCGTCACATCGGTGAACACCGCGTACGGGATATCCAGCGGCGGCGGCGACTCCGGGCTGAAGGTGACCGGGATGAGGCCGAAGAGATTGCCCTTCAGCTCCTCCGTGTACATCGTCACCGTGCCCTCGCGGATGGTCGAGGTGGAGCCCTTCCGCGCCTCGACATGACCGGTCCGGCCGAGGGGCCCCTGTACGAGCTGGTGCAGGTTCCCGATGTCCACGCCCGACGCCGTGAACTTCAGCACCTTCTTGATCTTGCCGCTGCCCGTCTTCACCTCGACGATGCCGTGGTAGTCCAGGCCGGACAGGGTGAGCTTGCTGGACTTCAGGATCCAGGGTTCGTCAGGAAGCAGCGGAAGGCCCTGTTCCAGCTCCGCCGCCGCCAGTGCCTCGGGGTCGGCGGTCGGGCAGGGGAAGCGGGGCTTGGCACCGTCGGGTATGTCCTCGTCCCTCTTGGGGTCGCGGCCCTTGACGTCCTCGCCCAGTTCCTCGACCTTCGCCCCGGCGCGGGCGGCGGCGTCCCTGATGGCGTCCTCGGCCCTGTCGTTGGCTTCGTCCTCGCTCGTGTCCTCGCTCGTGTCCTCGGCCTTGTCGTGCGCCTTGTCCGGGGCATCGTCCTCGGCCTTGTCCGCACTACCGGCCTTGTTCGCAGTGTCGGCGTTGTCCGCACTACCGGCCTTGTTCACCCTGTCCGCAGTGCCGTCGGGGGCCCGGTCGCCCGGGTCCGTGGCCGGCTTCGAGGAGGGCCGGGAGGCAGGCTTCGCGGTGTCCGGCGCGGTGTCCGACGCGGTGGGCTTCGGGGAAGGAGTAGCGGTGTCCTGGCCGCCGGGGCCGTCGATCAGGTCCTTGAGGGCATCGCCCAGACCCAGTGGATCCAGCGGGTTCGTGGTCTTTCCGGCGCTCGCAGCACCACCCGGCGGCGGCGTGGACCGGGCGGGCCCGGTCGGCGTGCCGGGTGCCGTCCCGGCGGAGGCGGACGCGGAGGCGGACGGCGAAGGACTCGTACCCGACCTGCGCTCGTCGCCTTCCTCCGTATCGCCGTTGCCCTCGCTCTCGTCGTCCGCGTCGGCCGACTCACTCGGGGCCGGGGCCGGGGCCAGGGCCGATGACCGCGAGGGCCCGGGGGAAGGTTTCGTCGTCCCGGACGGTCCGGACGGCTCGGGCGGCTCGGACCCGGCCGGTTCGTCCGAACGGGTCACACAGGGCCCGGGGGCGAAGGGGATGTCCTTGTCCTCGGCGAGTGCCGGCCGGGGGGTGAGGCCCATGCCCACCAGGACGGCCGTCGGCATCGCGGCCAGGGCGATCGCCTTGCCCGCCGGCCGCTGGAGCCTGGCCAGCAGCGACTTTCTGGCCGCCGCGTGGCGCGGGCCCTTTCTGGTGCCGCTCGTCCCCTCGTGCCCGGTCGCGGTCAGGGGTGTGGCATCACCCTGCACTGTTCCTCCCGCCGTTGGCTTCGATGGTGGTGTCCTGTGTGCTCGCCCCGGGCTGCTCCCGCTCCCCCGATCCGGGCGTGCCCACCGGGTCCACGGCCGCCGGGGTCGCGGACGCCGGGGCAACAGTCGCCGGAGCCGCAGGCGCCGAGGCCGCAGTCACCGGGTCCACAGGCGCCGGAGCAGGGTCGGTGTCTGTACGGGTATCGGTACGGGTGTCGGTACGGGTGTCGGTACGGGTGTCGGCGCCGGTCCCGCTCCCCGGGGGCAGCGGCTTCCCCGGCGCCCAGGCGATCGCGAGCGCGCCCCCGAGCAGCGAGAACACAAAGCCGACGATGAAGCCGCCCAGATTGGCGACCGGCAGGGAGACCAGCGCCAGCAGGATGGTCGCGACTCCCGCGAACACCCGGACGATGTGGTGGAACCACATCGTCAGCCCCAGCGTGACGAGCAGTACGCCGATGATCAGCGAGCCGGCGCCCGCCGTCGTCGATATGGACAGCGTCAGATGCCCGAGCTTGAGGCTCGCGTAGGGAAGATAGGCGATGGGGATTCCACCGAGCAGAGTGAACAGCCCTGCCCAGAAAGGCCGTTGACCCCGCCAGTCGCGGAACCGCCGCCGGAGGGCGCGGACAATGTGTTCGTTCTGCCCCGTGGCCATGGACTCGGCGCTCATGGAATACAGCTCCCTGGAACTGGTCTCGCGGTGTGGAGAGTTGAGCGGGCGGGTGGGGCCGTACCGGCGTCCCCCCGCCCGCCCGGACGGAGTGACCGTCAGTAGCACTCGACCTTGGGGCCGTCGCCCTTGTGCAGACTCATCTTCAGACCGCCCAGCTTGAAGGTCCCCGCGGTGGTCGCCCACGCCTTCTGCTTGACGCCGGTCAGGACGGCCCGGTCGGCCTGCTGCGCGAAGCCGTTCTCCAGTACGGAGGTGTCCTTGACGACAGGGCCCTTGCCGACGCCCGGCTTGTCCGTGTCCTTGGTCGCGACACCGATGTCGATGTTCGAGAACGTGGCGTCGCCCTCAAGCTCGGAGATATCGAGGTAGAGATTCTTCGCCGAGACCTGCTTGCTGCCCTCGCCCGCCTTGAGCTGAAGGGTGATCTTGCCGAGCAGTGGCACATCGGTGACGACCGACTGACACATGTTCTTGATCGTGGCGCTCTTGAACGACGAGACCGCGATGGGATGCGCGACCTTCTCATCGCCCTTGAGGCTCTTGTAGCCCATGTCGACGCCGCCGTACTGGGCGAATCCCTGGCCGTCGAGCTTGCCCGCCGTGACTTTGAACTCCTGGCCTGACACAGCGAACGACGCGGCGAGCGCCCCCTGTGCCAGACCGATGCCTATCGCGGCCGTCGCGGCCACACTCGGCACCATGACCAGGGCGAACCGCTTCCATCTGGTTCCGCCACGAGCCATATGCTCCATGACTTTCCTCCTTCTCGGACGTACATCTCCGGTCCGGACTCTCAAAGTCCGTCCTGGGATGGGAGAAGTGCTACGTCCTCGGAAAGGAGAGCGCCCGCGCCCTCCGGCGCTTACCGCGTCCGGAGAACCGGCGATCACCCCCGAGCGACAACCACTGGTCGCGCCTGACGCATCACGCACAACCTGACCCGGACAGGCCCCGCCGTACGGCGGGAACCCCCCTGCCCGCAGCCGGCGCCCGGCGCCGGCCGGCCCGGTGGGGACCCAAGATCCACTGCCCGGCTGGGGGCCGGACGGTGCGTTTTTGGACCGAGCGTCGCCGATCGTGGTGCATTCCACACCCCGAGCACAAGGGGGTTCATTACTCGCTGGTAACGGGGCGGTATCCGCTATACGTCCGACTGGTACCGCACAGCCACACAGGGTGCGGTCACCCGTGACGCCAGAAGGGGAGATTGCCGCCAATAAGCGGATAGAACAAGCCAGTTGATTTACTGCGAGTAACAGACAGTCGAATTACCAAGTTTTGGTAAAGAGATGCCGCGTAACATGACTCTGCCGCCAGAACGGCGGTGACGCACCATCCGCGCCACCGCCGCATACCACTACAGTCCCGGCGGAACGGACCCGCCCGCCCGGGACAGTTCCGTCCAGGCGGGTCCAGTCCAGCGACTCCGGTACGGACCGGTACGGATCGGCCCGCGCCGGTCCGTACCGACCCCGCGCCGGTCTGTTCTGACCCGCGCCGGTCCGTACCCGCCCGCGCCGGTCCGGATCAGTACAGCGCCCTGGCCAGTGCCGAACGCGCCGCAGTCACCCGCTTGTCGTCCGGGCCGATGACCTCGAAGAGTTCGAGCAGCCGCACCCGGGCGGTGTTGCGGTCGTCGCCCGCCGTACGGCGTACCGCCTCGACAAGACGGCCGAAAGCGTCCTCGACATGACCACCGGCCAGATCCAGATCCGCCGCCGCGATCTGCGCGGCCACATCGTCCGGGCGCTCGGCCGCCTCCTGGCGCACCGCGGCGGCGTCCATGTTCTTGACCCGGCCCAGCAGTTCGGCCTGGGCCAGACCGAGCTTGGCCTCGCTGTTGCCGGGATCGTCGGACAGAACGTTCTTGTACGCCTGCACCGCACCGCCGAAATCGCCCGCGTCAAGGGCCCGTACGGCGGCCTCAAGCAGTGCGTCATAGGGCCCGGCCGGCACTTCGGCGGGACCGGTGTTCGGCTCCGCCTCCGTGGCGTCGACGGCGATTCCGGTCAGCCCGAAGCGCTCCTCGCCGACCTGGATGAGCTGGTCGAGCGTCTGGCGGATCTGCTGCTCGGGGGCCGCGCCCTGGAAGAGCGGCAGCGCCTGCCCGGCGACCACCGCGAAGACGGCGGGAATGCCCTGGATACCGAACTGCTGCATCAGCATCTGATTGGCATCGACATCGATCTTGGCCAGCACGAAGCGGCCGTTGTACTCCTGTGCCAACCGCTCCAGCAGCGGACTCAGCTGCTTGCACGGCTCGCACCACTCGGCCCAGAAGTCGAGGACGACCGGGACCTCGGCCGAACGCTGGAGCACATCGCGCTCGAACCCGGCCTCATCGACGTCGATCACCAGACTGGAAGGGGATACGGCACCGCCGCCGCCCTGGCGCGCGGACTCGGCACGGGCCTGCTCCGCCTTTGCCTTGGCCTCACCGGCCGCTTTCAGCGCGGCGAGGTCGACGACGCCGCTCATGGACATGTTCCTAGGCTGCATGAGTACATCCTCCCCCCTCCGCCCGCCCATGTGAAAAGGGAGCCTTCGCGTCATACTGTCCGGCGCGGGTCCCCACCCCCGCATCCGTGGCTGTCGCGGAGCGCCGAGCCGGTGGACGCGGCGTGGGCCCGCGCGTTCTCGGCGCTACTGCTCGCCGGTCTGTCCTCGCTCCCGCGCTGAGGCCCGCACCGACGACGTACGCACCGGGTTTCCGGCCGGCTCGCCGCCGGACGGGCGCAGACCCGCGCGCGCCAGGGCGTCGCGCGCCGCGAGGTAGCCCGCCACCTTGAACGACTGGGCGGGGCGGGCGTCGGGGTGGTGGCGCGCGTCCCTGACGACGACGCGGGCCGCGACACCGTCGAGCCCCGCGCGTACGCCGTCGAACAGCGGCACCACACAGTCGGCCGGCAGATTCTCCTCGGAGACAGCGTTGTCACAGCCGTCGCCGGGTTCGAAGTCCAGGGTGACGACGGCGAACAGATCGCCGCCGCAGCTGATGCGCCGCAGCCTGGCCGTGACATCACGTACGGGAACGGTGAGCCTGGTCACTCCGTCACCGTACGCCGCGGCCCCCGGCGCCGGACGCCGGGGGGCATAGGCCCGGCGGGCGGGCGAGGGGCGTGCGGGGTCAGAAGCCGGGCGGCTCCGTGTAGGTGCCCCATTCGTCCCGCAGGGCATCACAGATCTCGCCGAGCGTCGCTTCGGCGCGTACCGCGTCCAGCATCGGGCCGATCATGCTGGACCCGTCGCGGGCCGCCGCCAGCATCGCGTCCAGCGACGACCGTACGACGGCGTCGTCGCGCCGCGCCCTGCGCTCGCCCAGGTCGCGCACCTGCTCGCGCTCGACCTCGTGGCTGACCCGGAGGATCTCCAGGTCACCGGTGACGGAGCCATGGTGGACATTGACGCCGACGACCCGCTTGTCCCCCTTCTCCAGGGACTGCTGGTAGCGGAAGGCGGACTCGGCGATCTCGCCGGTGAACCAGCCGTCCTCGATCCCGCGCAGAATCCCGGAGGTGATCGGGCCGATGGGGTGCTGCCCGTCCGGGTGCGCCCGCCGGCCGCGCTCCTTGATCTGGTCGAAGATCTTCTCGGCGTCGGCCTCGATCCGGTCGGTGAGCTGTTCGACGTACCACGAGCCGCCCAGCGGGTCCGCGACATTGGCGACGCCGGTCTCCTCCATCAGCACCTGCTGGGTGCGCAGCGCGATCTCGGCCGCCTGCTCGCTCGGCAGGGCGAGGGTCTCGTCCAGGGCGTTGGTGTGCAGGGAGTTGGTGCCGCCGAGGACCGCGGACAGCGCCTCGACCGCCGTACGCACGACGTTGTTGTACGGCTGCTGGGCGGTGAGCGAGACGCCCGCGGTCTGGGTGTGGAAGCGGAGCCACTGGGCCTTGTCCGTCTTCGCGCCGTACACATCGCGCATCCAGCGGGCCCAGATCCGGCGGGCCGCGCGGAACTTGGCGATCTCCTCGAAGAAGTCGAGGTGCGCGTCGAAGAAGAAGGAGAGCCCGGAAGCGAACCCGTCCACGTCCATGCCCCGGCTGAGCCCCAGCTCCACATAGCCGAAGCCGTCGGCGAGGGTGTACGCCAGCTCCTGCGCGGCCGTCGCCCCCGCCTCGCGGATGTGGTAGCCGGAGACCGAGAGCGGCTTGTACGCGGGGATGTCCCGGGCGCAGTGCTCCATGAGGTCGCCGATCAGCCGCAGATGGGGCTCCGGCTGGAACAGCCACTCCTTCTGGGCGATGTACTCCTTGAAGATGTCCGTCTGGAGCGTGCCGTTCAGTACGGCGGGGTCGACGCCCTGGCGCTCGGCGGCGACCAGATACATGCAGAAGACCGGGACGGCCGGGCCGCTGATGGTCATCGAGGTGGTGACATCGCCGAGCGGGATGCCCTTGAAGAGGACCTCCATGTCGGCGGCGGAGTCGATGGCGACTCCGCAGTGGCCGACCTCGCCCAGCGAGCGGGGGTCGTCGGAGTCCCGCCCCATGAGCGTGGGCATGTCGAAGGCGACGGAGAGCCCGCCGCCGCCCGCCGCCAGGATCATCTTGTAGCGCTCATTGGTCTGCTCGGCGTTGCCGAACCCGGCGAACTGGCGGATGGTCCAGGTACGGCCTCGGTAGCCGGTCGGGTGGAGGCCCCTGGTGAAGGGGTACTCCCCGGGCCATCCGATCCGCTCGAAGCCCTCGTACGCGTCGCCCGGCCGGGGCCCGTAGACCGGCTCCACCGGGTCCCCGGAGAGCGTACTGCGCGTCCAATCCCTTGGGGGCTTCGCCCCCAAACCCCCGGCCGCGTCCCGCTTGCGGGCCTTGTCAT
>NZ_JBSGUP010000015.1:0-34862 GCF_053607985.1 Streptomyces sp. NPDC055078 | reverse complement strand
ACCTCCCATAAAGGTGTGCCTGTAGCGGCACCCGGGTGCGCCCGGGTGCCGCACCTTTTGGAGTCTTCTGACTCCCCCACCCCGCCTGTACGCACCCCAGCGAAAGAGGCCCGGACAGGCGGGAGAGGCAACCAGCGCACCGCCTGTGGCAGTGCGGAAGAGCTGAACCGCACGAGCGCACCGGACCATCAGGCCCAGGCCGACTCACGCAGCGGGTCAGGCAGTGACGCAGAGGGCGTTGCGGACGTACCGGTCACGTACGTCGACGCCTGTGTATGTCGACGGATCACATCAACCTCCGCATGAAGAGCAGAGCAGGGGATTCGGATCTCCTGTTCGCACGGCGCTGCTCGTTCCGGGGAGTTCCGAGATCCCGGGAGTCTTGGCAGCTACAAGGTGTGCCGTGCGGTTCTTTGAAGCCGATGGCGTGTCCCCCATCTGGGGTGTGGGGCTCGGTTGTGACACCGGGCCCGGTCTCGATCGGCTGGTCTCCACTCGCCTCAGCCGGAGTTGTCACGGCCGTCGTACTGCGGTGGATCACGCTATGGAGTTGTCAGTGAGACAGCCCAAGAAGGGCCGTCACGACAACCCGCTGTCCTAGGACTGCGGACTGCTGAGTGAGATACTGGCGCACAGTCCTGGGACTGTCAACAGTCCTGGGACTGTGCTTGACTGATCCCTGTCGAGAGGAGTTCTGCGTGGCACCGAAGTGGCGGGAACTGGCGGATCGGCTCGCTGAGGAGATCAAGAGCGGCGAGCGGCGGCCTGGCGATCAGATGCCGCATATCCGGGATCTGGTGAATGCCGGCGAGGGCTCGAAGTCCACAGTCCATATGGCCTACAAGGCCCTGGAAGCAGAAGGGCTCGTGACCTCGTCCCGCGGGCATGGCACCGTTGTGCGGGAGCGAGCCCCGCTCAAGCGACTGGGCATTGCGCGATACGACAAGGCCAAGTGGCGCGACGGCGACGAGGTGGCGTTCATCGCGGACCGGGTGGCATCGGGGCGCGCCTACAGGCGCGGCGAACAGACGCAGATGGTCAGCAGGATCGAGGCGCCGCCTCAAGTGGCTGCCGCCCACGGATTGCCTGTCGGTGCGGAGGTGTACGCGCGGGCGCGGCTCGTGAAAGAGGGAGCCCAGCCAACGCACACCTTGACCAGCTACTACCGCCCTGAGCACGTCGAGGGCACGCGGCTGGTTGACCCGAGCCCAGGCCCGGCAGGCCGGGGCGGAGGATTCCGGGTGCTGTACGACGCCGGGTACGAGATCGACCACATGAAGGAAGAGCTTTTCGCCCGGGTGCCCACACAGGATGAAGTTAAGCTCTTGCAGCTACCGCCAGGGGAACCGGTTGTGGAACTGCACCGCACGACGTTCACGTCCGACGGTACCGTGGTCGAATTCGCGATCGGCGTCCACGTGGCGACGCGGTTCGCCTGGGAGTACGACTTCAAGGTTCCCGACTCCGCCGCCCAGAATCCCGAGGAGGGACGCCTCAGTGCCGAGTGAAGGAAAGCCTCAGCCGATCGATACCGCGGTCATCGAGACTCCGGGCGATGTTCCCACCACAGACCTGTTTCTCCTGGCGGACCGCCGGGGACGACATGCGGCCCTGATCGCTGATGCGAACGGCGAGGCGGGAGATTTCCTTGCGGCTCTGGCGCTCGGCACGACGATGCGTCGGGTTTTGGACGGGCAGGAACGGCATCTCGTACGCGAGGCTCAGCGGCACGGGGTGACTTGGGAACAGTTGGCTGGGGCGCTGGGGGGCAATCCTGCCCAGGTGCGGGCCGCATTCGAGCGGCCGGCCGAGTGATTTCGGCGCGGGCCCGGGACGACGCGCGGCTCATCTGGGACTACCACCAGATGGGTCACACGACGCGGCCCTGTTCTGTTGCGATTGGGTTGGGGAGTCACGACCTGGGAGTGGCTGACACGGCCGCGGATCTCTACAGGCGCGGCATGGCGCCGCTGCTCGTGTTCACGGGAGCGACCAGCCCTACGACGGCCGGGCGGATGCCTCGTGGTGAGGCTGTCCACTACCAGGAGCGGGCGCTCGACCTCGGCGTTCCCAGCGCGGCCGTCCTGGTCGAGCCCAACGCGCGCAACACCGGAGAGAACATCCGGTTCTCAAGATCGATCCTTGAAGAACTCGGCATCGAAGTGGCATCCGTTCTGTTGATCAGCAAGCCCTACGAGGAACGGCGCGCGTACGCCACGGTCCGCAAGCTCTGGCCCGAGGTGGAGATCGTCAGCGCGTCTACGCCAATGACCTTTGAGGAGTACCTGGTCTCAATCGAGGACTCCCGTCTCGTTGTCGACATGCTCGTAGGAGCTTTGCAGCGGTTGCTGATCTACCCCGATCAGGGCTTCATGATCAAGCAGGCGGTTCCTGAAGACGTAATGCGAGCGTATGAGCGTCTGTGCGCCGACGGTTTCACCAGCCGCATCGTGGCGCTGCCCTCGGGCCATCGGTGAATGGTTCCCGGCATGGCTGCGACCATCCTTCGGTCAGGGGACATCACAGGCGGGGGCCTTGTGGGCCATCTGTGGGCCAGGATTCACGCAAAGCGCTCTAGGATCGAGAAACGTGCAGGTCAGAGTATGGACGGCTCTTGCGCGTCAGTCGGTCTTGAAAACCGTCGTGGCAGTGATGTCACCGTGGGTTCAAATCCCACACCCACCGCAGGTGAACGGCCTCTGA
The DNA here is from genome assembly GCF_053607985.1 of Streptomyces sp. NPDC055078. Classification (NCBI taxonomy): domain Bacteria; kingdom Bacillati; phylum Actinomycetota; class Actinomycetes; order Kitasatosporales; family Streptomycetaceae; genus Streptomyces; species Streptomyces sp. NPDC055078. The sequence goes on along the minus strand of NZ_JBSGUP010000015.1, from coordinate 32,159 downwards.
CCAGCTAGTTCGGTCGGGGGCCGTTCTCGCGTAGGCACCGTGTGAGTGCCCGTAGTTTCCCGTGGTTTCCCGTTCGATCGGGCGCCGGGCCCAGACCAGGCGGGTTACGCCTGTGTGATGTGGCTGAAGCCGAGGGAGGTCAGCCCGTCGGCTTGGCACAGTCTGTCGGAGGGTCCGCCGACCTCGGTCTGGAGGAGTTGGTAGGCGGCGCCGTGGGACTGGCCCCAGTGCATCGCGGCCCGCCACAAGGCACGGCCCAGGCCCTGGCCTCGCGCGTCGGGCAGGACGGCGAAGTACTGGGGCATGAGCTGGGGGCATCCGATCGCGTCGGGGCGTACTTCCATGGGGCCGATCGCGCCCACGATGCGGTCCTCAACGGCGGCGGCCAGGACTGGGCCACACCGGCCCGCTTGCATCTGGACGTGGAGGAATGCCAGGCCGTCAGCGGCCATGGCCGTGGCGAACGGCGCGAACGTCTCCTGCACGGCGGTCGGCCAATCGGTCACGGGGCGGACCGGGCCGCCGAGGTCGAGGCACGGGCAGGCGGTGAAGTCCTTCATCTGGATCCGGGTGCCGCGTGGGTAGCCGGTCTCGGGGCCGAGCGGGCGCACAACCCGTGCCCTCCTCGCGTCGTGCACGGCGGCGAGCTTCACTGCCAGCTCGGCGGCTTCGTCCACGATGCTGCCATGGTGCCCGTAGGCGAAGACCTTGACGGTGCCACGTCCACGCCGGTTCAGGGTGGGAATGAGGGTGTGGTCGGGCTGATGGACGACATCGCTGCTCAGGACCGTCTCGTCCTTCTCACTACTCCAGCGCCGGTCCTTGTCGTAGTGGAGGAAGGACCGGTCAGTGACGGCCGCCCTCAGGGTGTCCTCGAAGAGGTCGACGGTGAGCGTGTGGGGGTGGACGGGGCCGAGAGTCGGCACGATCGGCGCGGTCAATACGGGCCGGAGCCAGTCCCAGCGGAAGAACATGAGCGGCACCCTAGCGGTCGGCTGGTCAGGGCTCAGGCCCCGACGCGAACACGCCAGGGCCTGAACGGAACCGACCGGATCGTATTGGTCAGTGGGGATTGTCGTCGCCGGCATCGCAGGAGCACTCCGCGCTCTCCACGACGTCGTCCAGGTCCAGGACAGCGGTCACCGAGAGGGCGGCGACGGGCGGTGCCGCGCGGCGTGCCGAGGGCGGCGGGCCGGGCAAAAGGGTCACCGGTACGGGCGGGGTCATGAGGCGTTCTCCTTGTCTCCGTGTTGGCAGCAGCGGCGCTTTCGCTTCCTGGTAGTGCTTGGCCAGGGGGCGGCAGACCCGGCAGGTGCCGGACAGGGCGCAGCCTTCGCACCCTCCGGTGCGGAGCATGAGGCGGTCGGCGATGACGCCGAGCCGGGTGAGGCCGTCGATGCCTTCGGCCATGAGACCGCTCCTCAGGCGATCTACAGGCCGCGCATCTGGACCTGGCGACGGCCTACCTCGCAAGCGGCGAGGTCGAAGGAGCCGGCGCGAAGCTCTCGGAGGTGTTTGCCGCCGAGACATTCACGGCGAGCATCACCATCAGGCTCCGCAATCTGGCCGCACTCCTCGGAAGCGAGCCGTACCGTGACGCACAGTCGGCAGTCGATCTCCGCGCACACATCCACGAGGTGGCCGGCCGGCCCGCTCTCGCCGGCAACCGCACGGAGCCTCGATGACCACTCAGCCCACTCATGATCATTTGGTCACCGACCGCAGCCTTCTTTCCACCAAGGCGTACGGCACGGGCCAGCACCTGGCCGCCCGTCAGTCCCTCTACCAGTGGCAGATCCCGCGTCACGATCTTCCAGGCATCGTCGTGAACGAACTGGCCGGCATACGTGGTGTGGTCGCGGACGTGGGTTGCGGTAACGGGAAGTTTGTCGCTCGGGTGCGGGAGGACCGTCCCGACGTGGCCGTGGTCCCTATGGACGTGTCCCACGGCATCCTTCGTGCCATCCCGGGAGCCGTCGTCGCGGACGTCCAACAGCTCCCCATCACCGATGGAGCCCTCGCCGCGGTCCTTGCGCTGCACATGCTGTACCACGTTGAAGACCAGGCCCAGGCTGTGCGGGAGCTGGGCCGCGTACTGGCACCCGGCGGTATCGCGATCGTCTCCACCAACAGCCGGACCGACAAGCGGGAACTGGAACACCTCTGGCGCCAGGCCGCGGGCGATGTGCTGGGTATCCAGGAGGGCCCGGCCCGAGTTCAGCTCTCCGCCCGCTTCACTCTGGAGGACGCGCCGGCGATCCTCGGTACGGTCTTCGGTGAGATCCGTACGATCCGCCTCCCCGGGGTGATTGAGGTGACCGACGCTGAACCAGTCGTCGCGCACCTGGCCTCGTACGAGGCGTGGGCGGACAAGATGGGCGTTCCGTTCCGGGAGACGATCGAGCGCGCGCGAGAGCGGGCCGCTCTTGAGCCGCGACCACCGTGTGGCGGAGCAGGGGGTGGAGATCGCCGCGCTGAGCACGCCGTGACGAGAGGGTGGGCATGTCGCAGACCGAAGGTGCACGACTGTTCCGGGAAACCTGGATCGCGGGAGTGCGCCAGTACTTCCCCGGTGAGCCGAAGGCCGGCTACGTCACCCCGTGGGAAGACACCCCGCAGTGGGAGCGCGAGGCCGCAGGCTCGGTCTACGATCAGGTTCGGCAGTTCATCGAGATCAACGGTGGTCACACGTCGAGGCTGTCCCGTGAGCAGAAGAGCCGCTTCGTCGCGACGTGCTGGACGGCCCAGATGTTCAAGCACTTCGAGGACCCGAAGCCGGGGTATGTGGCGGACTGGCCCGACCTGCCGACCTGCCGTCCTGGCAACAGGCCACCGACGCCGACATCTTCGAGGCTATCCAGAAGTCCCTGAACTGATCACTGGATGATCAATTCCAAGGGTCAGTGATCGTACGGGGTGAGCGAACGGAGAGCGTCCCGTCCGGTACGGTCGTTGTGCCGGATCGCGGTGGTGAGTGCGAGTATTCGCTGCGGGTGTGCGTCCCCTGTGTCGTTCGAGGTCGAGCTGCCCCTTGAAGGTCTCGTTGATCGACTCGATGACCTCCGCAGCGGCTTGAACAGGGATCCGTCGCGTCGCTGTGGTTCGCCCTTGCCTTGCGGGTGGAGCGTAGCAACTCGATTTCCTGCTGGAAGAGTTCGCGTTCGCCGGCCTTGGCGCCGGCCAGTCCTGCCGGTCACCGGTACACCAGAAAGGATCGTGGCATGTCCAGCGACCGTCTCATGCGCATCCACAGCGCCGAGTTCCAGGCCATGGCCGAGAGGGTCCTGCGGGTCGCCGAGCTCACCTCCCGACTGAACGTCCTGCCTTTCGAGGACGAAGTGGGCAAGGCGGAACTGTTCGAACAGATCCTCGGGAAGGCGCTGCCGCCGAGGGTCACGATCTATCCGCCCTTCTACACGGACCACGGCCTCCGGCTCGACCTCGCCGAGCGCGTGTTCATCAACCAGAACTGCACGTTCCTGGACTACGCCGGCATCCGGCTCGGCGAGCGCGTGATGGTCGGCCCGAAGGTCACGTTCATCACCGGCGGTCACCCGGTCGATCCCGGGGAGCGGCGGCTGTACCTCACCGGCGCACCCATCGACGTGGCGGAGAACGTGTGGATCGGTGCCGGTGCCACGATCCTGCCCGGCGTCAGCATTGGCCGCGATTCCGTGATCGCCGCCGGCGCAGTCGTGGCCGATGACGTACCGCCGGCAAGCCTGGTGACCGGCAGCAAGGCAACCGTGCACCGACGGTGGTGACGGCCTCTCCGTGCTCTCCATGACGCTGTCCAAGTCCAGTGCGGCGGTCACCGAGAGGGCGGCGACGGCTGGCGCCGCATGGTGGATCGGCAGGAGGTTCACCAGTACAGGTGCGGCCATGGCTGTAGAGAGTTGTGACTCATTCCTCAGCCGCGATGTCGGTGATGTCGGTGATGTCGGTGATGGTGAAGCGGTCCAGTCGGACGATGAGTTGGGCAGAGATGGTCCACCGGATGGCAGGGTGGTCGAAGGGAATCCCCATCGCGTCGATGAGTACAGGATCGGCGGGGGCCTGGCCGGTACAGGGTGCCGTGGACTCCGGCTGGGGTCCAGGACTGGACGCGTAGGGCGACGTGACGCTGTCTCAGGAGGGCATGCCTTTGTGGAGAGTGCCGCGCAAGGCAGGCAGACCGGGGGATGCGCGGTCTGGAGTCTCTGGGGCCAGGAGTTCGGGGCGTCGGGTGCTTCGCCCATCAGCCAGAGGACTCCGCGGCCGTTGTGGTCGGCGGGTCCTCCGCAGATCTGGCAGAGGGTGTTGATCACGGCTAGTCGCTGGCGTAGGGCGTGAACCGCGCCGAACTGGGCTTTCCCTTTGCCGGGGGTGGAGGGGATACGGCGCCACAGGACGCCGTTGATGTCCCGGTCGTAGGTGCGTTCGTCGGCGTATGCCAGGCGCCCACGTCGCTCTACGACGCGAACCTTGGCCGCCGAGGCGCCGATCGTCGCGTCCGTTGCCGAGGGGGAGGTTCCGGGGGTGAATCGGTTGCGGCTCGTCCTCAGTGCCGCGCACTCGCTGCAAGCGGTCCTCGGCCGGCCGGAGCCACCGGATGTCCCCGCCCTGCGGGCCGAGGTCGAGCGGACCTGGTCGCTGGCGCACAAAGGCGACTACACCGACCTGGCCGAACTGTTGGAGGGCTTGGTCCCGCGCCTGGAGTCGGCCACCCGGGCAGGTGCCGAGGAAGAGCGTCCGGAGCTGTTCCGGCTGCTGGCCGCGATGTATCACTCGTGCGGTGCGGGGCTGGCGAACCTGGGCGCGCCGGATGCGGCTTGGATCGCGGTGGACCGTGCCGTGGTCGCCGCCGAGCGTGCGGGGGATCCGCTGCTGATGGCGGCCGGAGAGTTCCGGCTGTCCATCGTCTTTCTGGGGGCGCGTCACTACGATCAGGCTGCGCAGGTCTCGGGGAGCGCGGCCGACGCGCTCACGCCGCTGGCTGCGAACGGCGAGCCCGGAGCCGTCGCGCTCCGAGGTGCTCTCACTCTCCAGCGCGCCGTCGCCGCCGCCCGGCTGAACCAGGCAGACGACGCCTACGCCTACCTTCGTCAGGCCAGGGAACTGGCCGAGCGGATCGGCGACGGACGCAATGACTACAACACGGAATTCGGGCCCACCAACGTTGCCCTGCATGAGGTCGCCGTCGCCGTCGACCTTGGGGACGCCGGGGTCGCCCTGCGCGCGGCGGAGACCGTCGACGCCTCCGGGCTGTCTTCGGAGCGACAGGCCCGATTCGGAATCGACCTGGCCAAGGCGCACGCTCAGCGCCGCCAGATCGATCAGGCGGTCAGTTCCCTGGCGAGGGTGCGTGATCTGCTGCCCGAGATGTTCCGGACCAAGCCCGCTGTCAGGCAGCTCGTCAGCGATCTGGTGACGATGAGTCTCCTGCCGTCCGATCAGCTTCGGTCGCTCGAACGCGAGTTGGGCGTACCCGGAACGCGGACTGGTGCCTGAAGTCCGGCACTTCCCCGGAGAGCCGAAGGCCGGATACGTCACCCCTTGGGACGAGACTCCGTAGTGGGAGCGCCAGGCCGCGAGTGCCCAGATGGGCGTCCCGTTCCGGGAATCCGTCGAGCGCGCCCGCGAGCGGGTCGAGGAGACCATCCGGGCGGAGGGAGCGTTCCGTATCAGGTGTCTGGGCGGCATTCTCGTCCGCCGAGGGGCGTGACGGTCGGGACGCGGGCTGCTTGAGCCCTGGGGATCAGGTGTGGACCACGGCTGGCTCGCAGCGGTCCTTGAACCGGAGGACGGCCAGATCAGATCAGATCAGATCAGGCGCGGAGATCAGAGACAGCACCCTCGTGAAACCGCCGAGGCGGCAACGAGTCCGCCCCGGCAGCTATTGATCGCCGTGCAGATATCGAGTGATCATGGCGACCAGCTCTGTCTCAAGCCTCTCGGCCTGGATGGGGTGCGGGGTTGCCATGAGCTTGTGGGTATTCATCTCAACCGTTCCCACGACGAGTTCCGCGGCCACGTCGAGGTCCTGCACGTGGACGTCTGGATGGCGGGCGAGTACGTCGCGTACCTGACTCACCCGTGCCTTGCCGTGCCGGTCGATCGCTGCGATCAGTTCGCTGGAGACCGGCGCCTCCTCGATCATGATCCGCAGTAGCTGCGGGTCGTCGCGATGGTGGTCGATCGCGTCGCGGACCAGGTCCCGCACCGCCTCCCTCAGGGTGCCGGGGGTCAGGTCCAGCCCTTCGGCTCCCGTCCAGGTGCCGCGGTCGATGTGCCGGATCAGCAGCTCGGCGAGGATGGCGTCCTTGTTCGGGAAGTACTGGTACAGCGAGCCGATGGACATGCGGCCGTGTTCGGCGATGCGGTTGGTGGTGCCGGCGGCGTAGCCGAATTCGGCGAAAACGTGAGCAGCGGCGGTGAGGATGCGCTCACGGGTGAGTTCGGCGCGCACCTGTCGAGGCGTGCGACGTGGGGTGAGGCGGCGGTCGGCGGAGGGCATCCGTTGATCCTTCCGGGCGGGCGGAAAGCGAGTAGCCAAGAGGTGAGCTTTTGCTCAGAATAGTGCCATGAGCTGCGGAAACAAGCGAAGCCAAGCCATGGGTGCGCGGCCGTGATCCCCCGGCAACCGCCGCCGGCGTCAGGCCCGTCGCCACGTCGGCCGGGGTGCGGGACCTCGTGGCGGGAGGTGGCGACCAGGCCGTTCCACTGGCTCAGCCGCGGCGGCGAGAGCCTGCCGCCCGGCACCCGCGCGCTGGAGGCGGTCCACGATGCCGAACTGCCCGAAGGCCCCCTCTGCGCATGGGTGGGTGGCCGGCGAGTCCCGGCCGGCACCGACATCCGGCGGCACCTGCTCAACAAACGCGGCGTACCCAAACGGGACATCGCCTTCTACGGCTACTGGCGAGTGGCCCGGTCCACCCCCGGCTGAGAAGGGCTCTCATGCAGCAGCACAAACTCCGGCCGGACTCCTTGCACCGGCTCTCCTCCGTGGACGAGGTCGAGGCGGTCGTCGGCCGCCCAGCCGCAATGATCATGCGCAAGCAGATCGGCGTCCTCGACGCAGGCTGCCGCGACGTCCTGGCCCACAGCCCCGTCGCGGCGTTCGGCTACCGAGATGCCGAGGGCACCGCCCGGACCACCTTTGTCGGTGGCACAAGGGGTTTCGCCCGCGTCCACTCCCCGAAGCGGTTCTCCTTCCCCGTCCCCGGGCCGGCCGGCGCGCACGGTCCGGTCTCGCTGTTCTTTCTGCTGCCAGGTGTGGGCGAGGTGCTGCGCGTCAACGGCACCGCATCCGCCCTTAAGGGCGGGGAGACGGCCGTGGACATCACCGAGGCATACGTGCACTGCGCACAGGCCGTTATCCGCTCCGGCCTGTGGGAGCCGCCCGCCCAATCCCAGGCAACCGAGCCGATACCGGGCGAGGGCCCGCTGACCGGCCCCGGCGTGAGCGACTTCCTGGCCGCCTCGCCTTTCCTGGCCCTCTCCACCTGGGACACCGGCAACGGCAGCGACACCAGCCCGCGCGGGGAGCGGCAGACGGTAGCCCGCATCCTGGACGGCCGCACCCTGGTCCTCGCCGACCGCAAAGGCAACAAACGCGCGGACACCCTGCACAACCTGCTCCAGGATGACCGGCTTTCACTCGCCGCGCTCGTCCCCGGCCGCACCGGCGTGCTGCACATCCACGGGCGCGCGGTCATCACCGACGACGCCACGCTGCTGACGACGATGGCGCTGCGCGGTGTGCCACCACATCTCGCACTCCTCATCGACGTCGAGCACGCCGAGGTGAGCGGCAACGACGCTGTGGCCGGTGCACGTCTGTGGACGCCTGCCGGCCGGACCGCTCACGGTCCGGTACCCGACATGATGGCCCTGGGCAGCGCCCACCTGGCCGCCGGCTCGGCCGAATCCGGGCGCGCGTCGGCATGGCTGATCAGGCTCATCACCTCCGTGCCGGGGATGAGCCGGCTGATGCGGAAAGCCGTCGACCGTGCCTACGTCGCCGGACTGCGCAAGGAAGGTTACGAAGGCGTTCGGGCCCCCCTCGCGGCTCGCCGCGGCGAGGCACCCCGCGGTGACGCGGTGGAAAGCCCGCTGCGGCCTGTGCGTATCCGCGAGATACGCCAGGAGACGCCCACCGCCCGCACCCTGGTTCTTGAGGATGCGGCCGCAGAGGCCAAGCCGTTCGACTTTCACCCCGGACAGTTCTTCACCCTGGTCGCGGATGTGGAGGGCCATCCGGTACGGCGTGCCTACTCCGCCTCCTCGGTCCCCGGCGCGACCCGACTGGAACTCACCGTCAAACATGTGGAAGGCGGTCGCTTCTCCACGCACGCCCACCACGGCCTGCGTCCCGGGGACCGCCTCGCGGTACGCGGCCCCTCCGGCACCTTCCACGCTCAGGCGCGGGAGCCCGGACACATGGTGCTCATCGCAGCCGGCAGCGGCATCACACCCATGATGAGCATGATGCGAACCCGCCTGTCCGACCCCGCGGCATCCGGCAGAATCGACCTGCTCTACAGCAGCCGACGTCCTGAAGACATCATCTTCGGCGATGAGCTGAGCCGTTGGGAAAAGGACCATCCCGACCGGCTGACCGTCACCCACGTCCTCACCTGCCGCGACGGCCGGCTCAACGCCGAAAGCATCCGCCAGTGGGTGACCGGCCTGCCCCTCTCCGACAGCGCACAGCACTACGTCTGCGGCCCTGAACCGCTGATGGACACCGTCCAGGACGTCTTGCGACGACTGGGCGTGCCGGACGAGCGCACGCACCAGGAGCGCTTCACCGGCGGCACCACCGCTCCTACCGTCGCCGCGGCACCCCAGGAGATGAGAATCGAGAAGGACGGGAGCCTCGTCGGCACCGCCGTGGTCGAGCCCGGCCAGACGCTGCTCGATGCCGGTCTCGCCGCAGGACTGCGTATGCCGTACTCCTGCACGGTCGGGAACTGCGGCGACTGCATGGTGCGCATGGGCGGCGGAGAGGTCACCCAACCCGAGCACACCTGCCTTACGCCCGAGCAGAAGGCGGAAGGTTACGTGCTGACCTGCGTCGGCTGCCCGCTGTCGAAGGTGACGCTCGAACTCTCCGATACGACGGCCTCCGAAGGGCCCTGCAAGGACTGAACGCGGCACCGCGTGGAAGGCCCCCGGCCCCGGCCCCGCCCCCGTCTCCGTCTCCGCCTCTGTTCCGATTCCGCTTCGGTCCCCCGGCCCCGCCCCCGCCCCGCTCGGGCAGCATCGCCCGCCCCGTTCGCCTCGTTCCGCATCACGCGCTACGCTGATCGAACAGAGGTTCGAGCGTACTTTTCGGGGTGATTCGGACGAGACGGGCAGAGGGGGTCATGGCTGGAGGCACGACATGGAGGGCTTTACGCATCTGCATGCCGCCTCCGGTTACTCGACCCGCTACGGCGCATCCCACCCCCCGGACCTGGTGCTGCGGGCGGCCGAGCGCGGCATGGAGGCGCTGGCGCTGACCGACCGGGACGCGGTCACGGGTGCGGTGAGGTTCGCCAAGGCGGCCGGGCGGTACGGGGTGCGGCCGGTATTCGGGGTGGATCTCGCCGTTGAGCCGGTCGGGCCCGCCCGTGCGGAGCGCCGTCGGCGTACGCCGGTGCGCGGGGGCGCCCATGTGCTGGAACCGCCGCTGCGGGTCACCCTGCTCGCCGAGGACGGCCGGGGCTGGGCCGCGCTGTGCCGTCTCACCTCGGCCGCGCACGCCCGCGCCGTGATGGCCGCCGCCGGGACCCGGGCCGGGACCGGGTACGCCCCGGCCGGCAGCGGTGCCCGGGGCGTACCCGTACACCCCGGCGCGGCCGGGCACGCCCACCCCCGGACCGCGCACGGGTATCCGGTCGTGTCCTGGGAGGATCTGCGCCGGTATGCCGGGCAGGGACAGGGACAGGGGCAGGGACAGGGACAGGGGCAGGGGCTGATCGCGCTGCTCGGGCCGGTCTCCGAACCCGTACGGGCCCTGGCCGCGGGCCGGCCGGACCTCGCCGGGGAACTGCTCGCGCCCTGGCGGGAGATCTTCGGCGGCTCGCTGCGGCTGGAGACCGTATGGCACGGCCGGTCCGGCACCGGGCCCGGTTCGCTGCGGCTCGCGGCCAGGACGCTCGGGTTCGCCGACGAGGCCGGTGTCCCCGCCGTACTGACCAATGCCGTCCGTTACGCGGACCCGGAGCAGCACCGGCTCGCGGATGTGCTGGACGCGGCCCGGCTGCTGCGGCCCATCGACCGCCGGTATCTCGATTCCGGGGAGCGCTGGCTGAAGGACCCGGCCGCCATGTACGCGGCGGCCGACCGGATCGCGCGGGCCGCGGGGGCGGGCCGGGAGCGGGCGGTGCGGCTGCTGGCCGAGACCGCGGAGACCGGGGAGCGGTGCCGGGTGGACCCGGTCGCCGATCTGGGGCTGGGGCGGAAGCATCTCCCCGAGCCGCAGACGGTCGGCGCCACGAGTGCCGCCGACGCCGCCCGCGTACTGCGCGAGCGCTGCGAGGCCGGGCTCGTCCGCCGCGGCCTGGACCGCGACCCCGCCGCCCGGGCCCGTCTCGCCCATGAGCTGAACCTTATTACCGAACTGGAGTTCGATACTTACTTTCTGACCGTCGCTCAGGTGGTTTCCGATATACGGGAGATGGGCATCCGGGTCGCCGCCCGTGGCTCCGGCGCCGGCAGCATGGTCAACCACGTGCTGTACATCGCCACCGCGAACCCGCTGGAACACCGGCTGCTGTTCGAGCGGTTCATCTCACGGATGCGTACCGATCTGCCCGATATCGACCTCGATGTGGAGTCCGCGCGCCGCCTCGATGTCTACGACCGGGTCATCGAACGGTTCGGACGGGAGCGGGTCGCGATCACGGGGATGCCGGAGACCTACCGGGCGCGGCACGCGCTCCGGGACACCGGGCTCGCCCTCGGTATCGCCCCGGCCGAGGTCGACCGGATTGCAAAATCGTTTCCTCACATCCGTGCGTCGGATATCACCGCCGCTCTGGCCGAGCTGCCCGAGCTGAAGCGGCTCGCGGACGAGGCCGCCGCGCAAGCCTCGTCGGCCGGCCCGGCGTCCTCCTTGTCGGGGCGGGCTGCCTCGTGGGGGCCGGCTGTCTCGTCGGGGCGGGCTGTCTCGTCGGGGCGGGCTGCCGGGCGGGCTGCCGCGTCGGGGCCGGCGAGGAGGACGGTTCCGTACCGGCTGCTGTTCGAACTCGCCGAAGGGCTGGACGCGCTCCCCCGGGGCATCGCCATGCACCCCTGCGGAGTGATCCTCACCAATGCCTCCCTGCTCGACCGCCTCCCCGTCCAGCCGACGCCGACGGGCGGTTATCCGATGGTCCAGGCCGACAAGGAGGACGTCGAAGACCTCGGAATGATCAAGCTGGACATCCTCGGGGTCCGGATGCAGTCCGCCATGGCACACGCCGTCGCGGAGGTCGAACGCGCCACCGGCCGCCATATCGACCTCGACGATCCACGGCAGGTGCCGCTGGACGACCCCTTCGCCTTCAAACTCATCCAGGCGTCCGACACCCTCGGCATGTTCCAGCTGGAGTCGCCGGGCCAGATGGACCTGCTCAGCAGGCTCCAGCCGCGCGATCCGCAGGACGTCATCGCCGACATCAGCCTCTTCCGGCCGGGGCCGGTGGCGGGCGGGATGCCGGAGCAGTACGTCGCCGCCCGCCACGGCGAGCCGCCCGCCCTCCTCCACCGTGACCTCGAAAACGTCCTGTCCGACACCTACGGCGTGGTCATCTGGCACGAGCAGATCATCGAGATGTTCCGGGTGCTGACCGGCTGCGACCGGGGGTTCGGCGACTACGCCCGGCGTGCCCTCAGCGACCGCGACCGGCTGCCGAAGGTCCGCGCCTGGTTCCATGAGCGGGCCGCCGCCCGCGGCTACTCGCCCGCCGAGCTGAGGCCGGTGTGGGAGACGATCGAGGCGTTCGGTGCGTACGGGTTCTCCCGCGCCCACGCGGTCGCGTTCGCCGTCCCCGCCCTCCAGTCGGCCTGGCTGAAGGCGCACCACCCCGCCGCCCTCTACGCCGGCCTCCTCGAACACGACCCCGGTATGTGGCCGAAACGGGTCATCGTCGCCGACGCCCGCCGCCACCACATCGCCGTCCTGCCCGTCGACATCAACCGTTCCCGGTCCTTCCACACCATTGAACAGGCCCCGGACGGCACCTGGGGCGTACGGCTGGCTCTGTCCGGGGTGCGCGGGATCAGCGACGACGAGGTCACCCGTATCACCGCCGGCAGTCCCTACGGCTCGCTGTCCGACCTGTGGCAGCGCGCCCGCCCCCACCGCCCGACCGCCGAACGGCTCGCCGACATCGGTGCGCTGGACGCCGTACGCGGCGATCTCACCCGCCGCGATCTGCTGCTCCAGATCGCCGAACTCCACCGGCAGTACCGGGGCCGCCCGCTCGGCGACGGCCAGCTTCCGCTGCGTACCGACGAACTCTCCGCACCGAGCGCCGGACTGCCCGAGATGACCGGCCGGGAAGCCCTCAGCGCCGAGCTGCGCGTCCTCGGTATCGATGTGAGCAGACATCTGATGGACTATCACCATCAGCTGTTGCGCGAACTGGGCGCCATCGACGCCAGGCATCTGAACGGTGCCCGCCCCGGGGAGCGCGTGCTGGTCGCCGGAGTGCGCGCCTCCACCCAGACCCCGCCCATCGCGTCCGGCCGGCGGATCATCTTCGTCACCCTCGACGACGGCTCCGGCCTGGTCGACCTCGCCTTCTTCGAGGACAGCCATGAAGCCTGCGCCCATACGGTCTTCCACTCCGGGTTGCTGCTGGTGCGCGGCATCGTCCAGCGCCGGGGCGGGCGCAGCACCGTCGTCGGCACCATGGTGTGGGACCTGGAGGCGCTCGCGGTGGCCCGCCGCGACGGCGGACCGGAGGCCGTCCACCGGCTCCTCGGCACTTCCGCCGCCGGGGCGGACCGGGCTCGGTCGCGCCCGGGTTCGCCGGGATCGTCGGGACCGATGGGATCGCCGGGCGCGCGAGGGCCGAGGCGGACGATCGCGCACGAGACCGGGGCGAGTCTGCACCCCTGGGCGGATCTCCAGCCCGCCGGGGACCGGTCGGCCGATCCCAGGGCGCTGGAGCCCGTGGATTCCGGCGACCCTCTGGACTCCGCCCTGGACCCTCGGGACTCCGGTGACCCCCGTGACTCCCGGAAGCCCCGGGACCGCCGCGACCCCGAGCCCGATCTGAAGTCACTGGGGTACACCAGCCCCGGAAGCGCCGGGTGAGCCGGGTGAGCCGGGTGAACTGGGTCCGGGTGAGCCGCGCGGATGGTGGCTGCGGTGGCAGCGGTGTCTGTGGTGTCTGCGGTGTCTGCGGTGTGTACGGGGGACTCGCGGCTCACCGGGAGGAAGGGGCGGACCGTGAGTGACCCCGTCTTCTTCCACTTCCGGCTGCGGCAACGCGGCGGGCTCCCTGAACTCATGTCGGTGATCGAGCGGTTCACCCCCGTCGTCCAGCAACTGCCGCCGTCGGCCGCTGTGGCCCAAGCGGGCGGTTCCTTGCGCCTTTTCGGTATCGGGCCGGAGGAGCTGGCCCTGAGGGTGCGCCTTCAGTCGGTCGCCTGGTATGGACTCGACGCGGTGGTCGGTGTCGGTCCGTCCTGGACGGTGGCGGCCATGGCATCGGCGCGCACCACCGGGCGCAGCGGGGTTCTCGTCGTCGCCCCGGCCGAGACGGAGAGGTTCCTCGGCCCGCTCCCCGTCTCCGAGCTGTACGGAATCCGGCGGGCCCAGGCCGAGGAGCTTCGGCGGCTGGGAGTGCAGACCATCGGCCAGTTCGCCGAGCTGCCCGCGGCCACCCTTCTGCGGATCCTGGGGAGGTCCGGGCGCGCGCTGCGGGACCGGGCCCGGGGGATCGACCGCCGCGCGGTCGTGGCGGGCCGGGCGACGGGGTCGGTGAGCGTCCGGGCCGACTTCACCGCCGACGTGCTCGACGGCTGGGAAGCCCGCGCCACGGCCTCGCGTCTGGCCACCGAACTCGGCACCCTCATCCGGTCCCGCCGACAGGCCGCGCGCTCGGTCACCGTCGTGGTGCGTACGGCCGACCAGCGCGATCTCACCAGGACCCGGCGGCTCCCCGCGAACTCGGCGCACACCGACGATCTGCGTCAGACGGTGTACGCCGTCCTCGACGGATTCGGGCTCCAGCGGGCCCGGATGCGGCGGATCACCCTCGTCGCCGAGGCCGTCGACGCCGCTCAGGCACCCACTCAGCTGACACTGGACCACCGCCGCGAGGCGCGGCTGCGCATGGAGCCGGTCGTCGACGCCCTGAACGTACGCTACGGGCCGGGCACGGTCGGTCCGGCCGCCGCCTTCGTCGGGTAGCGGTGTGCCTTCGTCGGGTAGCGGCGTGCGGGGTCTTCCCGGCCGGCCGCGAGGACCACTCGGCCGGGCCCCGCCTCGGTGCCGCGCGGACGGTGCGGTCCATGGCCTCGTCCATCCGGCCGTTTTGCCGTTTTGCCATTCGGCAACAGCGTTTGCCTGTCTGCCTTCTCTGTCAGCACCATGAAGCGAAACCCATGAACGACGACCCATGAACGACGAACGACGAACCCTGAACGACGACCGCGAAGGACGAACCATGACGGCGCACGGATTCGACAAGGAGTACTGGGAGCGGCACTGGCGACAGGGGCGAGCCGACGCCCCCGGGTCCATGGGCGGCAACCCGCCGAATCCGTATCTCGCTCGTGAGACCAGCGGTCTGGCACCGGGCACGGCACTGGACGCGGGGTGCGGCGGCGGTGCCGAGTCGATCTGGCTCGCCTCCCATGGCTGGCACGTCACCGCGGCCGACATCTCGTCCGAGGCCCTCGCGCGCGCCGCCGAGCGCGCGGCGGCGAGTGGGGCCGCCGAGCAGGTGCGGTGGGTCGAGGCGGATCTGGGCGTCTGGCGCCCGGGCGCGCGGTTCGACCTGGTCATGACCCACTACGCTCACCCGGCGATGCCCCAGCTGGAGTTCTACGACCGTATCGCCGGATGGGTGGCTCCCGGCGGCACGCTGCTCATCGTGGGGCATCTGCACACCCCGGGTTCCACCGGCCACGAGCACGAGCACGCGCACGCGCACGAGCACCACCCGCCTGCCGAAGCGTCGGTCACCGCCGAGGCCATCACCGCGCGTATGGACCGCGTGGAGTGGGAGATCGTCACCGCCGAAGAGCACCTCCGTACGCTCACCCACGGGGGCCGGGCGGCCCCCCTCCGCGATGTCGTCGTACGCGCCACCCGGCGCGGGTAGCCGTACCGCAATCCGCCGGGTGCCAGCCGCCCTCCGTCATCTGCCATCCGCCGCGTGCCGGGTGTCGGGTGTCGGGTGTCGGGTGCCGACTCCCCGCGACAACCGCCCCGGTGGGTCAGCGGCGGCCCCGGCCCGAAGTGAGCCTGTCCGCCGATGCGATGGTCGCGCGGGCCTCCCGCTCGGTGAGGCCCGCGAGGACGGCCGCCTCGGTGAGCGCGTCGGCGAGAGTGGCGCCGATGCCGTTCTCGTACGCCCGGCAGGCCGCCCAGAACAGCCGGGTGTTGCGCTGGCCCTCATGCGCGGTGAGGACGAACTGCACCAGCCCCGTGCCGGGGGAGTCGTGGGGCGGCCGGGACCCGGGGTGGGCGGGCCGCTGGGGGCGCGCGGGAGGTGTGACGAGTCTGAGGAGTGCGCGGGGGCATGGAGCGGGGGCCAGCCCGGTGCTGCCGGGGGCCAGCCGGTACGCCCCCTGCGCGGAGACCGAGCCGGGACCGACCAGGTACCCGCCCGCCCCACGGACGTCGATACCGGGGGCGAGCCGGCTCGCGGAGTTCGGTACGACGACTCCCGACGGGCCGGTCAGCCACAGATGGCGGCCCCCGCTCGGGGTGAGGACCGTGACCGTCTCGGGAATCGTGAACAGATGGCGCAGCGCGAGCTGCTGGAGCGCGGACAGGGAATCGGCCACCCGGCCCGAGCCGTCCGCTGCCCTGACATCGAGGTCGATACCGATCAGATGGTGCGGTGGGCGGCCGCAGGCGATGCCGTATCCGGTGGCCCAGGGGGCGGCGGCGAACAGCGCGCGCACGGCGGCCGGGTCGGCGGTGGCGTCGTGGACCCCGTGCCCCGGCAGACCGCACTCGCCACGGCAGTGCACCGGCTCGGTGTCGCCGTGGTGCGGCGAGCGCAGGGCCGGGAGCTTGGTGGGGGACAGCGGAATGACGGGGAGCCCGCGCTCGGCGGCGGACAGGGCGTGGGCGAGGGCCAGGGTGGCGGTCTGCCGGTCGATGATGGCCATGGCTCTATTTTCGTACAGATGTTCGAAGAACGGAAGGGGGGAGTTTTGGCCGGAAAGCATGCCGAAACGCTTCACCTCTTGCGGTGGGCGGGCGGCGGCGTCCGGGGCGTACCCGGGTCGCGGTTCCGTGGGTGCGACAGGGGTGCAAAGGGGGCGTGAAGGAGGTTTATCGACTTGTCCTCACGCTTGAGGGGGAATCGCTCCCACTTGGGTGGTTCGGAGGGGATTCGGTGGGCAACTCTGAGGTCGCGACGTCGTGACCACGAAGAACACGAAAGAACACGAAAATCCGGGGCGGTCGGCCAACTGCCCGGGAGAAGCCGTACTTCCGTATTCGGTTCATGGAGGAAAAGACATGGCAAGCATCCGTACTGCCCGCGTCCTCGCTGTTGTTGCCGCCCTGCCTCTCACGGTCGCCCTCTTCTCGGGCGTGGCATCGGCCGACAACGGCGCCTTCGCGGACGACGGATCGAACGCGGCTGCGGCCTCGATCATCGGCAGCGGCTCCGCTGTCAACTTCGGCAACTCGACCACCAGCCAGCAGGTGGCGACCGGCGCCGGGGCGTCCAACCAGAGCAATATCGCCAGCGTGAACGGCTCCGCCTTCACCGCCATCGACCAGTCGAACAAGAACACGGTGGTGAACTTCACGCCTCTGTGGTGGTGATGCCCGGCCGCCCGAGGGGGGTTTGACCGAGGGGTGATGACCGCCTGTACGACAGCGCTCCGGTGCCGTCGTGCAGGCGGTCTGCTGTGTGTCCGCTCCGTGTCCGCTGTGTCCTGCTGTGTTCCGCTGTGTCCCGCGCCGGATGGGCGGGCGGGGGGTGCCGCGACCTTGACAGGGGCACTGGGGGCAGCCCGGTCCGCGTCAGCCTGAAGTCGTAGGACGCCCCAGATCGTACGCAGCCGTACACGGTCATACGCAGTCGCACGCACCGGCACGCCGAGGTGGAGACCCTCCACCCTCGCGCCGGGCGGGTGGGAAGGCGTACGCAGCGCGCTGGACACCTGCCCCGGACGCCAGGGCGGGGGGCCGGTGGACTTCACACCGACCGTGCTCCGGTCCTCGGCGGAGCATCCCGGGGCCTCGGCGGGAGCGTCCCGTAGGCGGTATTTGGCTCGATTTCGACGCTGAGGTTCAGCCCGTCGGCCCCGGGCGCAAGCACTCCGCGCCCCTGAGAACCATGTCATCGCGCCTGAGGGTCTCCTCCACCTTCAGGAGGTGGAGCCGACCTCGGCCGTACAACCTGAGGCGGACATGTCTTCAGGACCTCTGGCCGATCCGCTGGAGTAGCACCCGCTCCTAGCGTGGACCCATGACCACGCCAGTCTGCACAAGCGCTTCGAGAGCTGCCGTGCCGGTGCCTCCGTCGTACGGAGCCGACGCACGGTACGCACCTTACGCTCGCTATTCGTCGTTCTCGTCGTATGTACGGGCGCGGGGGCCCGTACTGCTGCGCACCGCCCGCTCGCTCACCGCGAACCCGAGCGATGCCGAGGACCTCCTCCAGACCGCCCTCACCAAGACCTATGTCGCCTGGGAGCGGATCGAGGACCATCGCGCCCTCGACGGCTATGTCCGCCGGGCGCTGCTCAATACCCGTACCTCGCAGTGGCGCAAACGCAAGGTGGACGAGTTCGCCTGCGACGAACTGCCCGAGCCGGAGACCGTGCCCACGCCCGACCCGGCCGAGCAGCAGGTGCTGCACGACGCCATGTGGCGTGCCGTGATGAAGCTGCCGGACCGGCAGCGGGCCATGGTCGTCCTGCGTTACTACGAGGATCTGAGCGAGGCCCAGACCGCGGAGGTGCTCGGGGTGTCCGTGGGGACGGTCAAGAGCGCGGTCTCGCGCGCGCTCGGCAAGCTCCGCGAGGACCCGGAGCTGTCCCCGGTCCGCTGAGGTCCCCCTGAGGTCCGGAGGTCCTGAGGTCCGCTGAGGTCTTGCGGTTGAGGTCTGCCGGAGGTCCGCCGATGGTCTCTTGAGGTCCCCTGAGGTCCCCTGAGGTCCCCTGAGGTCCGCTGAGGTCCGCTGACGCGGTCCGCCTCGCCAGGGTGCTGAATCCCCTTCCCGGGGGTAGTGACATACCAAATGGTATGGGCGCAGAATCTGCACAGCCCTGCTGCCACGTAGGGCTAGCGCCCACCGGGAGGACGCCGTGCTGAGCACCATGCAGGATGTACCGCTGACCGTGACCCGCATCCTGCGACACGGGATGACGATCCACGCGAAGTCGCAGATCACCACCTGGACCGGGGAGGCCGAGCCGCAGCGCCGCAGCTTCGCGGAGAGCGGTGAGCGGGCGACCCGGCTGGCCAACGCCCTGCGGGACGAGCTGGGGGTCGACGGCGACCAGCGGGTGGCCACCCTGATGTGGAACAACGCCGAGCACGTCGAGGCGTACTTCGCGATCCCCGCCATGGGCGCCGTACTGCATACGCTCAACCTCCGACTGCCCCCCGAGCAGCTGGTGTGGATCGTCAACCACGCCGCCGACCGCGTCGTCCTCGTCAACGGCTCACTGCTGCCGCTGCTCGCGCCCCTGCTGCCGCATCTGCCGACGATCGAGCACATCGTGGTCTCGGGTCCTGGCGACCGTGCCCTGCTCGACGGCGCCGCCGCGCGGGTGCATGAGTACGAGGAGCTGATCGCGGGCCGCCCGGCGACATACGACTGGCCGGAGCTGGACGAGCGCAGCGCCGCCGCCCTCTGCTACACCTCCGGTACCACCGGGGACCCGAAGGGCGTGGCCTACTCCCACCGGTCGATCTATCTGCACTCGATGCAGGTCAATATGACCGAGTCGATGGGCCTGACGGACCAGGACACCGCGCTCGTCGTCGTCCCGCAGTTCCATGTGAACGCCTGGGGCCTGCCGCACGCCACCTTTATGACCGGTATCAACCTCCTCATGCCGGATCGTTTCCTTCAGCCCGGACCGCTCGCCGAGATGATCGAGCGCGAGAAGCCCACGTACGCGGCGGCCGTCCCCACCATCTGGCAGGGCCTGCTGGCCGAGGTCACCGCGAACCCCCGCGATCTGTCCTCCATGAAGCAGGTCACCATCGGCGGCGCCGCCTGTCCGCCCGCGCTGATGGAGGCGTACGACAGACTCGGGGTGAAGCTCTGCCACGCCTGGGGCATGACGGAGACCTCCCCGCTCGGCACGATGGCGCACCCCCCGGCCGGTCTGACGGCGGAGGAGGCGTGGCCGTACCGCCTCACCCAGGGCCGCTTCCCCTCGGGAGTCGAGCCCCGGCTGGTCGGCCCGGCCGGAGAGATCCTCCCCTGGGACGGCGAGTCGGCCGGTGAGCTGGAGGTACGGGGACCCTGGATCGCGGGCGCGTACTTCGGCGGCGCGGGCGGGGACGAGTTCCGGCCCGCCGACAAGTACAGCGAGGACGGCTGGCTGAAGACCGGCGATGTCGGTGTCATCAGCCACGACGGCTATCTCACCCTCACCGACCGCGCCAAGGACGTCATCAAGTCCGGCGGCGAGTGGATCTCCAGCGTCGACCTGGAGAACGCCCTGATGGCCCACCCCGAGGTGGCCGAGGCCGCCGTCGTCGCGGTCCCCGACGCCAAGTGGGGCGAACGCCCGCTGGCGACGGTCGTCCTGAAGGAGGGGGCGACCGCGGACTACGCGTCCCTCAGGGCGTTCCTCGCCGAGCGGGTCGCCAAGTGGCAGTTGCCGGAGCGGTGGGCGGTGATCCCCGCGGTGCCGAAGACGAGCGTCGGCAAGTTCGACAAGAAGGTGATCCGCAGGCAGTACGCGGACGGCGAACTGGACGTCACCCAGCTGTAGTACCCGCGGCCGTGGTGGACACCGCGTTACGCGGATGGGTGGCCGGCCCCCCGCACGGGACCGGCCACCCCCCACACCGTACGGCCCAGGAGGACCGTACGACTCAATTAGTGCCGATCTTCGCGAGCAGATCCACGATACGGGACTGGACCTCACCGCTCGTGGAGCGTTCAGCGAGGAAGAGCACTGTCTCCCCGGACGAAAGCCGGGGCAGTTCGGCCCGGTTGAGACCGGCCGAGGTGTAGACGACCAGCGGAGTGCGGTTCAGCCGGCCGTTGGCGCGCAGCCAGTCGATGATCCCGGCCCGCCGGCGGCGTACCTGCATCAGATCCATGACGACCAGGTTCGGCCGCATCTGGGCGGCGAGCGTCACCGCGTCGGTGTCCGCGTCCGCGCGGGCGACCTGCATACCGCGCCGTTCCAGAGTCTCGGTCAGCGCGAGCGCGATCTCCTCGTGCTCCTCGATCAGCAGGACGCGCGAGGGGTGCTGTTCGCTGTCGCGGGGGGCCAGCGCCTTGAGGAGTACGGCCGGATCCGCGCCGTACGCCGCCTCCCGCGTCGCCTGCCCAAGACCCGCCGTCACCAGCACCGGGACCTCCGCCGCCACCGCGGCCTTCCGCAGCGCCTGTAGCGCGGTACGGGTGATCGGGCTGGTCAGCGGGTCCACGAAGAGAGCAGCCGGGAACGCCGCGATCTGCGCGTCGACCTCCTCGCGGGAGTGCACGACGACCGGGCGGTAGCCGCGGTCGCTCAGCGCCTGCTGGGTCGCGATATCGGGCGCGGGCCAGACCAGCAGCCGGCGCGGGTTGTCCAGCGGCTCCGGGGGCAGCTCGTCGTCGACCGGCTGCGGCTGGGGCCGGTTGGCCACCTCGACCGCGCCGCCGGGCCCGTCCAGCGGCTGGGGACCCTCGGCGCCCTCGTCGGGTGCTCCTATGGCGTACGACCGGCCCTCGGCGCGTTCGGCCGGGATCCGGGGCCCGTTCTGCGGATGGGGCCGCGCGGCGGGCTCGGGGCGCTCGCCCTCGGGGGGTGTGGCCAGCTTCCGCCGCCGCCCGGAGCCGAGCGTCTGATTCTGCTGGCCCGGTCCCTGACTCTGTCCATGGCCCAGTCCCTGGCTCGGGCTCTGCTGACCCTGACTCTGTCCTTGGCTCTGGCTCTGGCTCTGGCTTTGCTGGGTCTGGGTCTGGGCCTGGGCCTGGGTGGCGCGCTGGTTCTGCTGGGCCTGCTGGGCCTGTTGATTCAGCTGGTGCTGTTGCTCGGCGATCTGCTGGGTGAAGGGCACGCCCTGCCCGAGCGTACGGACGCTGAACTCACGCCCCTGCGAGGCGTCGGCCGGCAGCGGCGCGGGCGTGGCCAGTGGCGCGGGCTGCCCGTCGGGCCCGAAGACGGGGATCGGCAGGGACAGGGCGGCCGAACCGGTGCTCTGCCCGGTCGTGGCACCGGGGTGGGGCGCCGGAGCGGCCCCGGGCCCGGCCGCAAGGTACTGACCCGTGGCGTCGCCCGCGGCCTCCGGACCTCCGTCGCCGGGAGCCCGCCTGTGCCCCGTGGCCGTAGCCGTAGCCGGGTCCGTTGGCGTTGGATGCGGCTGCGGCGGGGTGTGATGGTCGGTGCCCGGCTCGGTGCGTACGGGGTCGTGCTGTCCGGGCAGGGACGCGTCGGCCGCTCCGGCCGTCGGCGGGACCCGCTCGGGCCCGGCCGCCGGGCCCCGGTCGGCGTCGGCGGGCGGCAGCGCGAACGCCGAACGGCCCGCATCCGCGCCATCGGCGGGCGCGGGAGCCAGTGCCCGCCGGGCCCGCCGTCCGCCCGCGCGGGACTCGGCGGGCGGCGCGGGGGAGGGGGGCTGCATGGGCGGCGGCGGCGCGCTGGGCCCTGCGGACAGCTCGGGCATCCCGCTGTGGTGGGCACGGCGGGACGCCTCGTCGGCGGGCGCCCCCTGCGAGGGCACCCCCTGCGGCGGCACTCCCTGCGGCGGCACCGTCTGGCCGAGCGCGGGCCGCCCGGCCGCGCCCTCCGACGCGGTGACCACGGAACCCGCGGTGAGCGCCGTGGGCCGCGAACCGCCCGCTGCCGCCGCGGCGGCCTCCTCGGCGGGGCTCGGCCGCCCGCGCCGGCGCCCGGTACCGCCACCACCGGTCGAGTCCTGCGGGGCCTGACCCGGCTGTGAAGCGTGGGC
The DNA here is from genome assembly GCF_053607985.1 of Streptomyces sp. NPDC055078. NCBI lineage: Bacteria > Bacillati > Actinomycetota > Actinomycetes > Kitasatosporales > Streptomycetaceae > Streptomyces > Streptomyces sp. NPDC055078. The sequence continues at coordinate 9,874 of NZ_JBSGUP010000015.1, read as the reverse complement.
CGCTTGGGCTGCTTGGGCTGCTTGGGCCGCCTGCGGCGTGTGCGCGGCCTGCGCGGGAATCAGATCCGACTGCGGCTGACCGGTCTGAAGGTGACCGGTCTGCGGCTGCCCGGTCTGAGGATGACCGGCCGACGGCTGCCCGGACTGTGCCTGCCCGGACTGCGGCTGAGGGGTCCCCGCCCTGCGCCGGCCGGTCGGCGGTACGGCCCCGGGCTGGCGCGGGCCGTCCGCCGGGGGCGCCATGGAACTCTCCAGGAAGGCGTCCGTGGACCCCCGCCGGGCCCTGCGGCGGCCGCCGCCACCCGACGTCTCCGGGGACGTCTCCGGGGACGTTTCCGGAGACGGCTGCTGCTCCGGCAGGACGAGCGCCCCGTGCGGACCGGTGTCACCGGCCCCGGCGGCGGGTGCGGGCGCGGTTGCGCCGGGAGCCACGCGTACGCCGGCCCCTTCTGCCACATCGGATCCCGCAGTTCCTCCGGGTGCTCCGGGTGCTCCGGGTGCTCCGGGGCCTCCGGGTCCTTCCGGTCCATCGGGCCCCCCGGGTCCTTCCGGCCCCGGCGCCCGCCCCGGCCCCGACCCCGGCACGGGTGCCTCGGGGGCGGCGGCGGGCGGCGGGACCACGCCGCGCCGTTCCCGAGCGGTACCTCCAGGACGTATGCGCTGCCGCTCATCCCCGGCACCTCATGGGTCTGCAGCACCCCGCCGTGCGCCCGTACGATCCCGCGCACGATCGGCTCGTGTACCGGGTCTCCCCCGGCGAACGGCCCCCGGACCTCGATCCGTACGACATCACCGCGCTGCGCAGCGGCGACCACGACAGTCGAGTCCACATAACCGCCGGCCGGCATCATCCGGGCCTTGCCCGTCGAGTCGACCCCGGCCACATCCGCGGCCAGATGCGCCAGCGCCGTCGCCAGCCGGGCGCCGTCCACCTGGGCCTCGATCGGCGGGGCGTGCACCGCGAACTGCGCCCGCCCCGGGCCGATCAGCTCCACCGCGCCCTCGACCCCGGCCGCGACGACCGCGTCCAGGAGCACATTGGACTTGGCGAGCTGTTCCCCGCCGGTGTCCAGGCGCTGGAACCCGAGCACATTGTCGATGAGCGTGGTCATCCGGGCGTACCCGGCGGCCAGATGGTGCAGGATCTGGTTGGCCTCGGGCCACAGCTGCCCGGCCGGGTCGGCGGCCAGCGTCCCCAGTTCGGTCCGCAGCTCCTCCAGCGGCCCGCGCAGCGAGTCGCCGAGCACCGCCGTCAGCTGGTCGTGCCGTCCCGCCAGTTCCAGATAGCGCTCGTCGCGCCCCTCGATCTCGGCCGTGTACCGGTCCGCCCGGTCCGCCAGCTCCGCCGTGAACCGCTCGGTGGTCTCCGCCAGCTCCGTGGTCAGCCGCTCGGCGGTTTCGGTGAGTTCGGCGGCGTGCTTCTCGTTCAGCTCCTCGTACGGACGGCGATCGGTGAACGTCATCACCGCGCCGACGAGCTGATCCCCGTCCCGTACGGGCGCGGTCGTCAGATCGACCGGCACCCGCGAGCCGTCCTTCGACCACAGCACCTGTCCGCGCACCCGGTGCTTGCGCCCCGACCGCAGTGTGTCCGCGAGCGGCGACTCGGGATACGGGAAGGGCTTGCCGTCCTCGCGGGAGTGCAGGATCAGCGGGTGCAGCTCATGGCCGCCGAGGTCGCTCGCCCGGAACCCCAGGATCTGCGCGGCGGCCGGATTGACCAGGACCACCCGGCCGTCGGTGTCGGTGCCGACGACGCCCTCGGCCGCCGCCCGCAGAATCATCTCGGTCTGCCGCCGCGAACGCGCCAGCTCCGCCTCGGTGTCCATCGTCCCGGACAGATCCCGGACGACGAGCATCAGCAGCTCGTCGCCGGTGTAGCTGTTGTACGTGTCGTACGCCTCGCGCCCGTCGAGGCTCGCGCTGGTCACCTCGACCGGGAACTCGCTGCCGTCCGTACGCCGCGCGATCATCCGCGTCGGCTTGGTACGCCCGCGCTCGTCGGCGGAGTCGGGGCGCCGCATGGAGCCCGGGATCAGCCGGGAGTCGAACGCGGGCAGCAGATCCAGCAGCCCGCGTCCGACGAGCGCGGTCCCCGGGGTCTCGAACAGATCGAGGGCGATGGTGTTGGCGTTGACCACCGTGCCATTGCCGTTGACGAGCACGAGGCCGTCGGGGAGAGCGTCGAGTATGGCTGCGAGGCGAGCAGCGCCTCGGGATGGCCTGCTGCTCACGACGACGGTTCCTCCCTGGCCTACAGGTTGTGCTTGCGGCCGTGTTCCATGGTGCCCAGCGGGCCCCGGCCTGTCACTGAGGGAGTCTAAAGGCTGAGGGTGCTGGAGCGACGGCGGATGAGGGGGAGCTCATCACGAGGTTCTGTGGGGATGCGGTGATCAATGACGCTTTCACCTGGTGCTGGGCAGCACCGGCTCCATGGTCTGCCAACGAGAGATTTCACATCCGTTGGTCCGGGCGAACGTCCCGTCCACCTTCCGTCCGTGCCAGATCCCGGTGACCCGCGCGGTCTCGGGCCCCCCGAACTGCTGTGTGCACACCTCGTCCTGGCCGACCGGCGCGAACGGGTCCCGCCCCTCCCGCGCCAGCTCGTCCAGCCGCGCACAGGCCGCCTCCGCCTCGGGGTGCGTCCCGCCGGCCCTGGGCTGCGCCCCGCCCGCCTCGGACGGCGCGCACTCCAGTTCGTACTCGACCTCGGTCCGGGCACTCCCGCTCTCGGACACCTCCACCGTCAGCCAGTCCTGCCGCTCCTTCTGCTTCTGCCGGTCCCGGCGGTCCTGCCTGCTGTCCTGCCCCCGGCCGTGACCCGGGCCCCGGTCCGGGCCGCCCTGTCCCAGCACGTGGTCCGGCGCCGACAGCAGCGGCAGCGGTACGGGGAACGGCAGCGGTTCCGCCCCTGCCACGGGCACGGTGGCGGCGAAGACGGCGGCGGACGCGGTCGCGGTGAGGATGATGCGGCGCAGCATGGATACTCCTGGAACTCGACGGGAACTCGACTGGAACTCGCTTGGAGCCCGTTGGAGCTCGAAGCGACTCTGAGCCGGAGACCGGGGTCGCCCTGGCCTCCCCACCGCTACTAACGCGCGTCCCGCCCGAGCGTTGCGCGTCCGGATGGGGCCCGAGTCCCCGAGACCGCCTTTCCTGGCCCTCCCCGGCGGGTGCCTGTGCCCCCCGGGTGCGATCCCCGTCCGCCCCCTCCCCCGCACATACGGCTTTGCCCTGCGCCCCGCCCGCCTAGTACCGTGGTCAGCGATTGGTGACACCCCGCCCGACTGTGTCATCATCTGCACGCACCACTCGCGCCCGCGCGGGTGTGCTGGAGGCGTCGCCTAGTCCGGTCTATGGCGCCGCACTGCTAATGCGGTTTGGGTCTTAAAGCCCATCGAGGGTTCAAATCCCTCCGCCTCCGCCACCTGATCACCGAAGCCCCGACCACCCGGCCGGGGCTTCGGTGTCCGCCCCGGCACCACTGCCCGGATCGCCAGGACCACTCGACTTGACCCGATGCGATCCGATCCCGTCCAGGGCTGGTTCCGGGCCTGCCCCAGGGTCTGTCCCGGGCCGTTTTCTGAGGGCTTTTCCCAGGTCAGACCTGGTGTGACTAATGGATTTCACCTGGCGGCGCGGGTCATGTAATGTTGTTCCCGCAACGCCGACCGGGAGGAAATGCCCGGAAAGCCGAGCACTCGTAGCTTAACGGATAGAGCATCTGACTACGGATCAGAAGGTTGCAGGTTCGAATCCTGCCGAGTGCACATAGTGGAGAGGCCCCCGGAGATGATCCGGGGGCCTCTTGCGTTGGGACGCACTGCGGTGAAGTGCGGTTCGGGGCGAGCAGTGGCGCTCGCGTGGCCGGAAGCCTCGGCGGGGGTTGGGCATCCGGGCGCGGGTCTGCTCCTTGAAGTGGTCGAGGTGGTAGCCCAGTTCGTCCAGGCGGGCGTGGATGCCGCCGGGTTCGGGGCCGGGCTGGGCGATCGGGGTGTTCCGGGCGATGTCGGGCGGGAGATGGGAGGCTCGACTGGGGACGGCCCTCTTCAGATCTGCACCACGTGGACGTCCTGGGCGTCCAATGCCTTCAGATAGGCGCTGAGATCGGCTGGATCGCTGGTGAAGACCACGGCACTGCCGTGTTGGGCAGCCGTCAGCGCCACCAGTGCGTCCACCGCGTCTGGGCGCTTCTTCGGGGGCAGTTCTGCTGCGCCGAGGGAACTGCCGATGCGCTGCCATTCGGTGATGTCCGGACCGGTGGCGCACAGGATGCAGGCCGTCTGCCCCACGGTGGTGGGGCGCATGGCCGGGGCCGAGCTGCGGGCCTGCGGAACTGTGCATTCCTTCATGACTCCGGCCAGGGCATGTACCACGGCAGGTCTGGGCCGCCAGACTTGAGCCAGTACGGGCCCCAGCACGAGCGCTCGGTGCGGTGTGTCCTGAAGGCCGGCATGCAGACGGACTGCCTTCGCCTTGCGATCGGCGAGCGCGATCAGCATGCCGGTGTCGTAGACCGGCACCCGGGTGATCACGCGGCGTCACCGGAGTGGGTGGCGGGGCCATCAGGGCCATAGATGAGGCCCAGGGCCTCCTGCACTTCTCGCCGTTCCTGCTCCGTGAGGTCGCCGTCGGCCACCTCCGCGAGTGGCGGCAGTGCGGCGGCCTCCGACTCTGCTGCCGCAATCACTGCGTCGAGTCGGGCGAACTGCGCTTCGGCTGCTTCCGCCTCGGCCATCTGCCGAGTCGCCGCGTTGACGATATAGGCGGAGACATCCATACCGGCCTTTTCCGCGTGAGCACGAATGCGGTCAGCATGAGCGCTGTCCAGACTGATACTGATCCTTGTCTTGGCCACACCAGAAGTGTATGACGCGTATTACGGGTCCGCCAAGACGACCCGGGAGCCGCCGACACCTCGGGCTCCTGCACTCCCGGGCGGCCGCCCTGACCCCTGCCCCATAGCCTCCCTGCGAGGGGGGCCGACCGGTGTCGCCCGGGATGAGGGGTGGGGTGGACGCTCGTACGCTGGCGGGGTGAGGGCGTTGATCGTGGCGGCGGGTGGAGGTGGTGACGCGGTTGCCGCCGTGATGGTGGATGCGGCGCTGGGGGGCAGGGGGGAGCCGGCGGTGGTGCTCACGTGGGCGTGGGACCGGCTGATGGGCGGGATGGTTCCCGGGCCCTGGGGGCCGGACGGGTTCAGGGGGCTGCGTCAGCTCACGCCGAATGTGTACGCGGTCACCGCGGGGAGCGAGGGGGTCCCGGCGGCGGGGTCGGCGCTGCCGAGGCTGGCGCGGGAGGTGCCGCAGACGCTCGCGCTGATCGATCCTCGGTACGGGGTCCGGGGCGTCGCACGCCAGATCGCGGAGCTGGTCGAGCGGACGGAGCCCGGGACCGTCGATGTGGTGGATGTCGGGGGCGACATCCTGGCCCGGGGGGACGAGGTCACGCTGCGCACCCCGCTCGCCGACGCGGTCGTGCTGGCGGCGTGCCGCCAGGCAGGTGTCCCCGTACGGCTCCTGATCGCGGGCCCCGGACTGGACGGCGAGGTGCCCGCCGGGGAGTTGAGGGGGGTCCTCGGGCGCAATGTCCTCACACTGGCTCCGGAGCATGTCGACAAGGTGAGCGGGGTTCTGGAGTGGCACCCCTCCGAGGCGACGGCCATGCTCGCGGCGACGGCCCGGGGTATCCGCGGGATGTGTGAGGTCAGCGGGACGGGTGAGCCGGTTCCGCTGACCGACGAGGGCCCCACGGTCCACCAGGTCGGGCTGGACGTCGCCCTGAGGCGTAACCGGTTCGCCCGCGCTGTCGCCTCGGCCACCACGCTCGCCGAGGCCGACCGGGTCGGCCGGGAGGTCTGTGGTTTCTCGGAGATCGACCGCGAGCGGGCCGTGATCGCATACGAGCGGGCCATGGCCGACCACGAGGGGCGCGGGGGCGGGCGTGCCGAGGCAGACCGGCGCGAGGCCCCGGGGGTGCCGGTGCTCGACCCCGAGGTCGTCATCGGACGTCTCGCCCGCTTCGAACACGAGGCCCGTGCCCGAGGGGCGAGTCACACCACCTTCGGCCGCCTCGCCGAAGCGCTCGGCCTCCGGCGCGTGCGGCGCGAGGACCTCAGGTCCCTGTTGGTCGAGCGCCGTCCGGAGCAGTACGCGGCCCCGCTCTGGCACATTCCGCCGATGGCCTGAGCCATACCTTTCGCCACCGTCTGCGTCGCTTCCGCCACGCAGGGCGGTATCCGGACATATCACGGTGAGAGGCCGGCCGGGGGCACACGGTTCCGGCCAGGGCGCTCACGTGCGCGTCTGTGGGCTGGCGTGCGGCGGTCGGGGCCGTCGGCGAGGGAGAGAGCGGCCGGAAGTCGGCGTACCGGCGGGGGCGCTGTCGGTGGGGTCGGGTACTGTCCGCGTTTCGGTCGGTCACAACTGTGCGCCCGGAGGTGCGTATGGCATGGCGGTGCTCCGGGGTCCAGTGGCCGCAGGGTGCGCGGATGGCCGTGTTGCGGTGGGAGGGCGGGCAGGTGAGTCCGCTGATCGGGGGGAAGACGCTCGGGTTCCGGGCCGAGGGCCGGCGGCTGTGCGTGGGGGCGCGCGGGAACGCCTGTGCGCTGCGGGCGGTGGTGTCCGGGCGGGTCACCCAGGCGCGGTGCGGGGAATGCGCCCGGCTGGAGAGGGCGCACTCGGTCGCGGCGGACACCATCGCGGACGACCCCCGGACGTACCGTGTCTATCTCGCCTGGTTCGGGCCCGGCCTGGTCAAGGCCGGGATCACCGCCGAGGAGCGCGGCGCGGCCCGGCTGCTGGAACAGGGGGCCGTGGTCTTCAGCTGGCTGGGGCGCGGGCCGCTGATGGCCGCCCGGCGGACCGAGGAACTGCTCCGGGGCGCGCTGGGCATCCCCGACCGGATTCCGTACGCCGAGAAGCGCGCCGTGCGCGCCGGGCTGCCGGGTCCGGCCGAACGGGTCGTGGAGATCGAGGAGACGCACCGGCGGGCCCTCGCCCTCAGCGGGTGGACCGAGACCCTGGAGCCGCTCGGGTTCGACCCCGTCGACCACACCGGGGTGTTCGGGCTGGATCAGCTCCCGCCCGCCGGCTCCGTCGTACGTGAGCTGGTGAACGGCGGCGCGGTCGCCGGGACCCTCGTCGCCGTCGCCGGGCCCGATCTGCATCTACGGACCGCTGGGGACGGCGTCGTCGTCCTCGACACCCGGCTGATGACCGGCTGGTCCCTCATCGGGGCCGACGCCGCCGCCGGGGTGTCCGTACCGACGACCGGGCTGCGGACCAGCAGCGGGGACGGCGGCGGCGTGGTCCAGGACGGGCTGTTCTGAGCCCTGGCTGCCGGGGGTCTGCCACGACAACCGCCCCGCCGAACGGGCCGACAACGGTTTCTCACCGAAAACACAGAGAGGGGCAAGGCCGTTCTCAGGGCGGCGGCGCAAGGTGTCCGCCATGACGACGACCTCGCCCCAAGGGCGTACCGAGATGCTCAGGCCGGACGGCAGGCCCGTCCGCGTGCTCGTCGTGGACGACGAGGCCGCGCTGAGCGAACTGCTGTCGATGGCCCTGCGCTACGAGGGCTGGGAAGTGCGCGGGGCCGGCGACTGCGAGGGCGCGGTCCGTTCCGTACGCGAGTTCCGGCCCGATGCCGTCGTGCTCGACGTCCGGCTGCCCGGCGTGGACGCTCTCGCCCTGCTGGGGCGGCTGCGGCGCGAGGCCCCGGGGGTGCCGGTGCTCTTTCTGACGGCGGGGGGTACGGCGGGGGACCGGGGCGAGGAGCGGATCGCCGGGCTGACGGCGGGCGGCGACGACCATGTCACCAAGCCGTTCGCGCTGGAGGAGGTCGTGGGCCGGCTGCGCGGGCTGATCCGGCGCTCGGGGGCCGCCGCCGTACGGAGTGAATCGGTGCTCACGGTCGGCGATCTGGTGCTGGACGAGGACAGCCATGACGTCAGCCGCGGCGGGCAGTCGATCCATCTGACCGCGACCGAGTTCGAGCTGCTGCGCTATCTGATGCGCAATCCCCGGCGGGTGCTGAGCAAGGCGCAGATCCTCGACCGGGTGTGGTCGTACGACTTCGGCGGTCAGGCCAATGTCGTCGAGCTGTATGTCTCGTATCTGCGGAAGAAGATCGACGCCGGGCGCTCGCCGATGATCCACACCCGGCGTGGGGCCGGGTATCTGATCAAGCCGGGGGAGTGAGGGCGTCCCTGAGGGGTGCGTGTCGCACGGTGGTCGCGCGTGGTGGGGGCTGTGGTGGTTCCCGGTTCCATGGCCGTTCCATGGGTCGCCCGGTAGTCCTGGTGCCTCTGATCCCGTGGTGGTTCCGGTGTCCCACGTTGCCGGTTCCGGCGGTCCCGGTGCGGCCCGGCCGCCGCTTTTCGTTATACAGCGTACAGCAACTCTTGTACGGTGTACGGGAGCATTCCCGTGCACCGTACAAGGAGCGACCTATGACGGCGACCGACGCCGTGACCGAAAGGGCCCCCACCGGGGGCCATCCGCAGCGCTGGCTGATCCTTGGCGTCATCTGTCTCGCCCAGCTCACCGTGCTGCTCGACAACACCATCCTCAGCGTGGCCATCCCCTCCCTCAACCGGGAGCTGGACGCGTCCGCCACCGACATCCAGTGGATGATCAACGCGTACTCGCTGGTCCAGTCGGGGCTGCTGCTCACCGCGGGGAACGCCGCCGACCGCTACGGCCGCAAGAAGTTGCTGGTCGCCGGGCTCGCCGTGTTCGGGCTGGGATCGCTGGCGGCGGGGCTCGCCCAGACCTCTGGGCAGCTGATCGCCGCGCGGGCGGGTATGGGCATCGGCGGGGCGCTGCTCATGACCACGATTCTGGCCGTCGTCGTCCAGATCTTCGACGACTCCGAACGTGTCAAGGCCATCGCCCTGTGGTCGACCGTCTCCTCTTTCGGCTTCGCGGCCGGCCCGCTGATCGGCGGGGCCATGCTCGACCACTTCTGGTGGGGCGCGATCTTCCTGATCAATATCCCGGTGGCCGCGATCGGGCTCATCGCGGTGATCGCCCTCGTACCGGAGTCCAAGAACCCTCAGGGCGACCGGCCCGATCTGCTCGGAGCGCTGCTCTCTACCATCGGTATGACCGCCGTCGTCTACGCGATCATCTCCGGCCCCGAACACGGCTGGGCCTCGACCCAGGTGGTGGCGTCGGCGGCCGTCGGCGTCCTGGTGCTCGGCGCCTTCGCGCTGTGGGAGCTGAGGATTCCGTATCCCATGCTCGATATGCACTTCTTCCGCAACCAGCGCTTCATCGGGGCGGTCGCGGGCTCGATCCTCGTCGCCTTCGGCTTGAGCGGCTCGCTCTTCCTGCTCACCCAGCACCTCCAGTTCGTGCTGGGGTACGGGCCGCTCGACGCCGGTCTGCGTACGGCACCGCTCGCGCTGAGCATGATCGCGCTGAATATGACCGGGATCGGGCCGCGGCTGCTGCTCCGGCTCGGTACGCCCCTGACGATCGCGATCGGTATGACGCTGGTGTCGGGCGGTCTCGCGTCGATCGCGCTGCTCGGCGGGGACGGCTACGGGGGGACGCTCCTCGGCCTGGTCGTGATGGGCGCCGGCATCGCGTTCTCCATGCCCGCGATGGCCAACGCGATCATGAGCGCGATCCCGCTGGAGAAGGCGGGCGTGGGGGCCGGGATCAACGGCACTCTCGCCGAGTTCGGCAACGGCCTCGGGGTCGCCGTTCTCGGCGCGGTCCTCAACTCCCGCTTCGCCGCGCTCGTACCCGCCGCCGCCGGGGCCGCCTCGCTGCCCGCCCCGCGCGCGGCGGCGGGCCGCGCGGGGGTAACGGAGCGGCTCTCCCCCGCCGTCGCCACCCGGCTTGTGTAAAGCCCGCCGGTGGGG
>NZ_JBSGUP010000014.1:27206-35354 GCF_053607985.1 Streptomyces sp. NPDC055078 | reverse complement strand
CCGGGAGGCGTTCGGCGCTCCGAACCATCCCGATACGGCATCAACTCGCCTTGGCGGGAGCCGCCTTCCGGGACCGGGGCAACCACAGCGCGGGCAGGAGGGTCAGCGCCGTGAAGCCGAGAAGCCACCAGAACGTGGCGCCGAACGCCGAGGCCAGATTCCCCGGGGTTCGCCCCCCGCGTGCGGAGTGGGTGACGATCTCGCGTTGCAGGATCATCGCAAGCATGGCGGTGCCGAATGAGCCGCCGAGCCGCTGGATGACCGAGATCGCGCTGGTCGCCCGAGGGATCGAGGCGGGCGCCAGTCCCTGGTAGGCGGCGGTCATGATCGGCACCATCGAGGCCGCGATACCGATGCCCCAGATCAGCAGCGACCCGCTGAGCAGCCATACGCTGGTGTCGGCCTGGACCTGGGGGTACGCGAGCGTGCCGGCCACACCGATCCCGACACCGGTGAGCACGACGGGCCGGGCGCCGAGCCTGTCGGTGAGCCTGCCGACGTACAACAGGGCGATGATCGTGCCGGCCGACTGGGGGGCGAGCAGCAGGCCGGCCGAGAACGCGGTCTCGCCCCGCACCTGTTGGTAGTAGAGCGGCAGCAGCAGCATCGCGCCGAAGGCCGACATCCCGCCGAGGAACATCAGCATGGTGGCGATGGCGAACGACCGGTTCCTGAACAGCCGGAGGTCGATGATCGGTGTGATCTTGGTGCGCAGCGCGTGCCGGCCGAAGGCGAGCAGCAGGAGCACGCCCAGGGTGAGGGCGATGACGACCGGGGTCGCCGCGAACCCGTCGGCGGTGCCGGTCTGCGACAGCCCGTAGACGATGGCTGCGAGACCGGGCGAGAGCAGGGCCAGGCCGAGGACGTCGAGGCGGGCCCGTTCGCCCGTGCCCGGGGCGTCCTCGGGCACGGAGCGCCAGGCCAGCAGGACGGCGATCAGACAGATCGGGACGTTGGCGTAGAAGATCCAGCGCCAGCTGACGCTGTCGATGATCAAGCCGCCGGCGAGTGGGCCGATGGTCGGCGCGAGGTGTCCTGGCACGGCCACGATGCTCATGATCCGGCCGATCCGCCGGGGACCGGCGGCGCGGACCAGGATGGTCTGCATCACCGGGGCGATCATGCCGCCGCCGATGCCCTGGAGAACGCGGAAGGCGATGAGGCTGTCCACGGACCAGGCCATGCCGCAGAGCACCGACCCGAGCAGGAACGCGCTCAGGGAGAAGATCCACATCGTCCTGGCGCCGAACCGCTCGACTGCCCAGCCGGTGAGGGGGATGACCATCGACAGGGCGAGCAGATAGCCGGTGGTCGCCCATTGGATCGTGACGATGTCCGTATGGAACTCACGGGAGAGACGGACGATCGCGACGCTCACGATCGTGGCGTCCAGCATCGACGCGATGGCGCCGATGACGAGGACCACTCCGAGTCGGATCAGTGCGGGGTCAAGCCGTACTGGGGCTGCGGGCCCCTCTGTGACCGGGGAAGTCCCGGCGGACGAGCCAGTCATGAGGATGACACTACACGGTGTAGAGTGGCGATGTACGCCGATTATCGGCACCGCCGAAAGACCTGAGGAGCCATCCAGTGACGAACCCGCGCACAACAGATCCGCGGCGGCGTGAGGCCGGCGGCCGGCTGCGCCAGGGATCACCGGAGAAGCGGGCGTCGATCGTCGAAGCCGCGCTGGACCTCTTCCTGCGCGACGGGGTCGCACGGACCAGCGTGGATGCCGTGGCCCTTGAGGCCGGCGTCTCCAAGCGGACGGTGTACGACTACTACGGCGACAAGGAAAGGCTGTTCCTCGCGGCCATCGAAGAGGCCGAGACCGCGATGGCGGAACGGTTCGTGGACATCCTGGACCGCACGCTCAGCGACGATGTCACCGACATCGAGGCGGCCATGATCGCCTTCGGCCGCGAACTGGGCTCCCATGTGTCGCGCTCCCGGGACCGCGCCGCCGCGATCCGCCTGGTGATCGCCGAGGCCCCGCACTTCCCCGCGCTCCTCGACCGCCGGGGCGCCCCGGGCAGCGAACAGGTCGCGCTGGCCGAGCGGCTGGCCGCGCTGGCCGAACGCCACCGCCTCGACGTGCCCGACCCGATGGAGGCCGCGGCGCACTTCGGCGCGCTGGTCACCAGCAGCGTGAACAACCGCTCGCTCTTCGGTGTGCTCCCCGTCGAGGATGCCGATATCGAGCGGATCGTCGTCAGCGGTGTCCGCGTCTTCCTGCGCGCCTACCGGCGGCCGTCCGCCGCCTCCTGACTCCGGCCGGTCGCGCTGTTCGTCCGCCGGCCGCCGGGCCTGCGAGGCGTCCCTCAGGGACGCCGCCCGGTGAGCGGAACGCTCTGCCAGAAATCGATCAGGGCCGCCGCGGTCTCGTCCGGCCTGTGCACATTGGGGGAATGCCCGCCCCCGTCAAGCCGGACGAGCGGAGCGCCGAGGCTCGCCGCCATCTGCTGCACGCCTGCCGGAGGCCAGGTGGTGTCGGGGGAACCGGAAAGGACGGCCTTGGCGATCTCGACGTGTGACAGACGCGCGGTGAGATCGGGTTCGGTGAGCATCTGCCGCGCCGCGGCGGCGAGGTGCTCCGGATCGTTCCCCAGCCAGCGTCTGCGCAGGAAATCCCGGACGTCCGCCGGGCCTTCGGCGGCCTGGTTCGCGACGAAGGGCCAGATGTCGGCGAGCGTCATGGAATCGAGCCCGGCGAGCAGCAGCCGCAGCCGTTCCCGCTGCTCCGCTGAGACCTTCCCCGGGCCGAAGTTCATCAGGGTCACCGAAGCCCACAGCGCCGGGTCGCCCGAGGTCTCCAGCACCGCGGCGCGGGCGACGAGACCGCCGTACGAATGACCGAGAAGGTGAACCGGACCGGCGCCGAACCCGCGGACGACAGCCACCAGATCCCCGGCAAGATCTGCCTTCGCGTACGAGCGGCCGGACGAGCCCCGCCCGGTCTCGTGCTGCCCCCGGCCGTCGACGGCGAGCACGCGGTACCCGCCCCGGCTCAGCCTTTCCAGCAGGGGCAGGAAATCCTCCTTGCTGCCCATGAAGCCGGGAACCAACAGGGCCGCGCCCCGGTACGGCGCGGACCCGCACGGCTCGGTGTCCAGTACGGCGAATGAACCATGAGGCGTACCCAGGCGATACGTTCGCGCGTTGGGCGGCTTCTCAAGGGTAAGCAACTGGCTCATGGGGCGACATCATAGAGTCGCGAACGGCGGCCGTGAGCAGCGGTCCCGGGGGGCCGCCCACGGCCGGACCGGTTCGCTAATCGCGCCCGCTTGTTCGAGTGGCGCCCTCGGTGCGGGGGCCGGTGCGCTGTGCGGGGAGTTCCCTGCTCGGCTTGCGCAGATGCCAGCCGCCGACGATTCCGGCGAACCTCCAGAACCACTTCTCCCGCTCCCGCTGCACCTGCCTGCGGGTCTCCCAGGAGAGCACCGGCTGACCGTACAGCTCATGCGCGAGGCTGTTGATGTCCTGTTCCAGTTGCTGCAGATGGAGACCGATGCGCTGGATTCCCTTGTTGCTGTCGCGGAGATAGCCGATGGAGCCCAGGATGACGATGGACACCACCAGGAACCGCCAGTGTCCGAGTGCGCCGCCCCACGTCGCGGTGATGGCGGTGATCGCCGCCGCGTAACCCGCCATCTGCTGCCTGGCGTTGATTCGCTGGGTGACCTCGTTGCGCAGTGTCTCGTACTCCTTCATCCGCAGATCGATGACCTCGCGCTGGCTCTCCCGCGACTCCGGCGCCATCAGTTCTCCCCCTGTGCGACTGGGATCCACGCTTCTGACCGGTGACACCGCGGACACGCCGCGCCGTCGTCCGCACGCGGTCGACGGTTCCGAACGGATGTGTCGCGGGGCCCGGGGTGAGTCTTCCGCCGTGGTCCTCGGGTTCAATCCGAATTGAGCAACATCTGCGGTTCGGTTCGGTTCGGCTCTCAGCCGAAGCCGAAGCCGAAGCCGAAATCGAAGTCGAGGACCGAGACCGAGACCGAGACCGAGACCTGAGGCGAGGCCGGGGCGGAGGCGAATCCCGGCCCGGCGGGAATCCGGCGCCGAAGCCGGAACTACGGCCCGGCCGGCCCGGACCCGGCGTCCGGGGGCCGACCCGCACGGTGGATTCCGCAGGAGAGTCCGGACCGGTCCCTTGCCGGAAATGTGGTGGCCGGGCCGACTTCGTGATCGGCCAACCCGTGTGTATACACGTTCTGTTGGCACGAAAAACACACGTTTCCGGAAGGGTGCGCCGACGCGAGTGCGGCAACACGAACACGAGCCCGAGGGGTACCGGGATTGCCCGCACGCACACACACGTATCCCCAGGTGGGTAGAGTCCGACCCCAGCACCTACACATCAAGGAGGCACCATGCCCCAGCAGGAGAACACCGACCTCAAGTCGGAGTACGCCGATAAGGTCCGCGCGGACCTGGACCGGAACACCGCCGAACAGGACCGCATCAGGGTGGAGATCGGCACTCTGCAGTCGCAGCTGGCGACCCTGGAGAACGACCACGAAATGCTGCGGAACATGAGTGCGGCACTGGGCGACGCCGCCAAGAAGTCCGGTGTGCCCGCGCCTCGCCAGGTGAAGTCGTCCGGCGGCACCGCTCGGGCCAGGAAATCCCCGGTCAAGAAGTCTCCCGTCAAGAAGTCCGCGGCCGAGAAGTCCGCTACCGACAAGACCTCGGCCGAGAAGACCGCGGCGCCGGCCGCCAAGGCCCCCGCCGCCAAGTCTCCGGCTGCCAAGGCCCCCGCCAAGAAGGTCACCGCGAAGAAGCCGGCGGCCGCGAAGTCCGCGGAGAAGAAGGGCACCGCGGAGAAGGGACCGGCGCTCAGCGAGCTGATTCACGACTACCTCAACACACAGGCCGAGCCGCGCACCGCCCGTGAGATCGCACAGGCCCTCACGGACGCCCGCCCCGGCCGCACCATCAGCGACAACCTCGTACGCACCACCACCGAGCGACTGGTGGCCCGCAGCCGCGCGGAGCGGATGAAGCAGGGCACCACGGTGTACTACACGGCCACCAAGGACGCCACCGCATCCACCGGCGCCGAGCCGGCCGGTCAGCCGGCCGTCACCGCCGCCTGACCCTCCGCGTCTCCGGCCCGCACCCGGATGCCGTCCGCCACTGTGGCAAACCCACCTCCGTCAGCACGCTCGCCGTGCGGTTCGGCGCGTTCGTGCTCGTGCACGATCTCGACACCGCACGGCGGGCCGGCGGCGGACCCACCCGGCGCCCCGGGTGGCTTCGGCTCTGTGTCCGAAGCCGCCTTCGGCGAGTCGGGGCCTCGGCACCGGAGCCGGTTCGCGGGGGCCGTGGTGCGGTCCGTGCGCGTCCGGGGCACGGTGCCGGTGCGAAACCCAGTGGCTCGCGGTCGGGTGACCCGCATAGCTTGCGCGGGTGACCGATGATCCGAAGCACGTGCCCAACTGCTCGCCCGCCACCCCCGCGACGTCCTCGGTCCCCGCGACTGACGAAGTGTCCTCGAACTCCTCGGACTCCGCGAGTTCCTCGGACTCCGGCACTCCGGCCGGCCCGGCCGTGGAGGCGTCCGGCGAACGGGCGGTCGGCGGTGATGGTGAGTCGGCGCGACCGCCCGCCCCCGAGGGGCTGTTCTCCCGGAAATACGCGGCAGCCACCTCGGTCTTCGCCGCGGTGATGTTCCTGACCGGGCTCGCCGCACTGGCCGTGGTGCCCACTCTGCCCACGGCGGCCCGGGAACTGGACGGGGTGTCGCTCTACCCGCTGGTGGCGGGATGTTTCGTCGCCGCGAGTCTGCTGGGCGGGGTCCTTGGCGGTCAGTGGGCGGACCGTGCCGGGGCACACCGTCCCCTGGCGGTGGGCATGGCACTCGCCGTGGTCACCCTGCTGGTCTCGGGTGCCAGCACCTCGATCTGGCAGCTCGCCGCCGGGCGCTTCCTGGACGGGCTGGCGGCCGGTGCGGTCGCGGTGTCGATCAACACCGCGATCGGCCAGGCGTACCCCGGCCGACTGCGGCCACGCGCGCTGGCCTTGATGAGTACGTGCTGGATCGTTCCGTCACTGGTCGGCCCGCCGTTGGCCGGGCTGGTCGCCGAGTGGTGGGACTGGCGTGCGGTGTTCTACGGCCTGGCGGCGCTCACCGTCCTCCCCGCGCTGGCGGTGGTGGCCCTGCTGCGCGGCCGTTCCTGGCCCGCCGCGCCCACGCCGTCGAGCGGTGGGGCACCGCGCCCCGCGCTGCTGGTCGCCGCGGCGGTGAGTGTGGGTGCGGCGCTGGCGCAGTACGGTGTCTCGGGCTGGAACGCGCGTCATCTGCTGTTCGCGGCGGCGGGCCTCGCCCTGCTGGTGGTGTTCGCGCCACGGCTCCTGCCGCCGGGCACCTTGCGCGCCTGTCACGGACTGCCGGCCACGGTACTGCTGTGCGGCCTCGGTTCGGGGACGTTCTTCACCCTGGAGGCATACGTGCCGCTGCTGCTGGTCACCGACCGGGATGTGCCACCGGTGGCGATCGGACTGGCCTTCACGGGAGCCGCGGTGGCCTGGGCCGCCTCCTCCTGGGTGCAGGGCCGCCTGCTGGAGAACTGGCCGCGGCACCGATTGGTCGTGACCGGTGCGCTGGTGATGTCGGCGGCGGTCGCGATCGCTGTCGCCGGGACGTTCCCCGCCATGCCCTCGCCCTTCATCGCGTCGGCGATGGTCGTCGCGGCCGTCGGGATGGGCCTCCTCGCACCGTCCCTCACCGTGCTGTCGCTCTCCCACAGTCCGCCCGACCGGCTGGGCCATGCCAGCGGCGCGATGCAGACCAGCCAGAACCTGGGGCAGATCGGCGTGCTGGGTCTTGCGTCCGCCCTGTTCAACGTTGTGCTGGGCATGGGATCGAACAACCTGGCCGGCTACGGCGCGGCGTTCGGTCTGCTGATCGTGCCGTGTGCCCTGGCCGCCCTGCTCGCCGTCCGCACACGCGCCGTGTGAGCGGACGACTGCGGACATGCATACGCTCGTATCGCATCGGGTCGGGTCGGGTCGTAGGAGCGGATCGCGGTGAAGGTGAACGACACGAGGGGCTCAGGGGCGTAGGTGCCGACGACACCGGTTGGGCAAAGGTGTGCGAATGGCATATTTTGGTGCCATGGGCAGCGGCACTGTCAATGACGAGCGGCTGGCCCGTGACCTGTGCGCCGCGGTGGTCCAGCGAGCGGATCCCGATGAGATCGGGGCCGAGTTCTCCCGGTTGATCGCTCCGATCGTGGCACATGACGCGCTGAGTCTGGTGGGGACCGACCCGGTGACCGGGCTCGGGCTGGGGAGCTTCAGCTTCTGGCACGCGTATGACCCCGAGCTGGCCGACGCGCTGATCATGCACCGCTACACGCACGGGGACTCCTGGCGCGCGGCGGCCGTCGCCCGGACGCTCGGTCCCGTCGGCATCGCGGGAAGGGAGAGCGAGGGCCCGCCCCTGCCCCTGCGCGACGACATCCTCGCGGCCCATGGAGTCGGGTCGGAGATGAGGCTGGTGCTGCGGGACGGGCGCGGAGTGTGGGGAATTCTCGGGCTGCTCCGCTTCGAGGGCCGGCCGCCGTTCGGGGCGGACGCCGAGCGGCGGGTCCGTATGCTCGGTCCCGCACTGATGGAGACCGTACGGCGGTACGCCCTCGCGGGGCCGCTGTGCTCCACGGAGCCGGCCCCGCCCGCCGGGGTGATCATGATCGGCGCCGATCACCGGATCAGGACCGTCAGCCCGCAGGCGCGCGCCTGGCTGGACCTGATCGCGGGCCGCAGCCGCCAGTCCATCCCCGCGTGGGTTCCCACCACCTTCCTCACGGCCCTCTCGCTCTCGGCCCGGCTCCGGGCGCGGCACCGCAGGCCCTCGACGCCCCTGGTCTCCTCGCCGCCGGTCGTCTGCGGTCGCTGGGTCGTCTGCCAGGGCGAGGTGCTCGATCCGTCCGGCGGGGGCGAGGTCGCCCTGGTGATCCAGGGCCCATCGGGTGACCTCGTACTGCCGTCGTTCTGCTCCTGGCACGGCATCACTCCCCGCGAGCGCGAGGTCGTCGCCGAGCTGCGCACCGGGGCCGCGGCCAAACAGATCGCACGGCGGCTGGGGCTCTCGGTCTACACGGTGAACGACCACCTCAAGGCCGTGTTCCAGAAGACCGG